>CAZATW010000043.1:0-22255 GCA_964488185.1 uncultured Coprococcus sp.
TGTGGTGCTTTCTTCAAGTTACCTCTTGACAAAAGTCATTACATATCAGTTCTTTAATAGTATCTGCTCAGTCTAAAAATCAATATGTAGGAAATTCATCTGCTTTTGTAAATTCTCATGGCGAATATTCAACATATACTACATTATTGGATTATTATGCATATTCAGGTAGCTATGGAGGAACAGATATTAGTGGTTACAGTTCAACTATTAATGCTAAGATATATAATCAAAAAGGCGTGGCTAAAAAAACATGCGATACACTTACATTAACTAAGAATAATAACTCAAAATTAAAGACAGGTACAACGGTTGCAAGTAATTGCAAGATGAAGGTTACAGTCAATGTGAAGGGGTTAGGAGTTTCAAAATCTTTTACAGTTTCCCAGTAAAAACTAGATAATAGGTAAAATAGCTACAACCTTTTTATAACGGAGGACTAATAATTGTTTAAAATAAGAGATAAGGAATGTTTTTGGCTGTTTCTTATAGCATATACACTTATTTTTATCATATTAACAAATGGCTTTGATTTAATTAATAAATGGCGGTATCAGATAGATAATGATTCGTTCAAAACAGATTATGATTATGCTCTTGGAATAATATGCAAATGCACAGCCTGTAAAGAGCTAACTTATATTGATGATGATGGCATAGAATATTCAGCAACAAAATCCTGTGAAGATACCGTACATAGTAATATGATAAAACAGATTTTGAATTTGGTGGATGGTAGAGATGAAACTATATATATATGGACATCTGCCAGTATCAATGGGTATATGGCAGAAAAAAATGTAGTTTATCTGTTATCTTACGGAGAAGACTGGTTCTATCATATTGTCAATGGAAGAAATATCTCGAAGGAGGATTTTGAGAAGCATGACAAGATTGCAATTATATCTGACAAAATTGCACAAAATGCCATGAAACAGGACGACGATTATTATATATCTGTAGACAATGATTATTATAAGGTTGTGGGAATATATGAGTCACCGGGGAATGAGGAGGCTGATGTTGTATTATCATATTTTCCTGACAACTCAAGTGAAGTTATATCATTTTGTAATAAGTTATCTGAAGCTATTACAGGTGGGTATGATGATTCTTCTGAAGAGGGATATCCTTTGCTATTGATAGGCGGAAGTGCTGATAATGCTTCTCGTATTTCCAGTGAGGCGAATAATATAATAAGCGAGTTAAATCAGATCAATAATCTTTCCTGTCGAATATATGATTGGCGGTCAATCTATGGAGATGCTTCAAGTAATTTGATATACGAAAAGATGATGGCAGGTATTGACAATGTTGTAATGAGTTTAATATATATTATATTACTTCTTTTTTGTTTCGTTAATTATGCTCAGATTATAGGAATATTTGTTTCGAAAAGGCAAAGGGATTATATTATATACAGAGCGTGCGGATGTAATAATCTCAGAATTGCCGGATATATACTTAAAGAATTAACGCCTATGCTTATATATTCGTTTGTGTCCGTTTTATTTATTAATATACTATATAATTTATTCTTGTCTGATAGAGCTTGGTATAGTATAACTTTATCTGGAATTTCTTATATAGTTGCTGCAGGTATTGGAATTATAACAGTATCAATATTAATGATACTTAGGAAATTGACAAAGATAAATTTAGTCGAAGAAATTATGGAGATATAGATGAAGTTAAGATATTTGTTTAGAATGTCAGTTGATAATGCTATGCAACGCAATGGCAGAATGTTTATAAGTGTTATAATGTATATACTTGCTATGGTGCTTATAGGCGTCATTGTTTTATTAGGAAGTATTCATTCAAATATAAAAGGCGAATTAAATGATGCTATACGATGTGGTATAGAGAACATGGGATATTTTTCATATACTTTAAATGATGAAAATTATGAATCGTTTGATTTTTATAAATTATCGAAAGCTATGGCTGATATGGACTGCATAGATGGTTGGACAGGTAATTGGTATAGTGGAATGATTGATATTGAGGGACATTGGTCTGTATCTAATTGCAGTCAGAATTACGAATTGAACAGTTTGGATACAATAAAAGAGATTCAGGGAGCGAATATTTACAATACATATGAGGATTACAGTGGTATTGAGAGTGTTTTTATATCGAGTAATGCGTGGAATATGTTTAATATTGAACTATATATGGGTGACGAGCCGGCTGCATGTTCATATAACGGCAAATATACGTTGATGTATGTGGGTTATGAATATAGTAATATCGTCGAGCCCGGAATGATTATATCAAACGGAGATGTTTCATATGTAATTGCAGGTATTTTGGATAAGGACTCCCGAATGCCTATAGATAGTCAGGAACTTATAGCATTATCAAAATATTCGTTATATTCAACTTATTTATTGGATTATGAAGTTTTAATCATTGACGAAAATGCAGATGAATTTTTAAATACAGTGAGCTTCTTTACAGTTTCAAAGGATTATACCACATATGAGGCAGAACAAATAATAACAAGTGTTTTGGAGAAAGCAGGGGTATCAATCACTATCGGATGGTTGGATGATGCATTAAAAAATATTAACGATAAGAATACCGGAAGAACTTATTATGAGATTCTGATTATGATGATTATAATTTCATGTCTTGTGCTTTCATGTTTTCAGATAAATAGTATATTGTCAAGGCGTAAAGACTATGGAGTGCTATTTGCAAGTGGGATGTCTCATAGGGATATGATTAAGATGGTGGTAATAGAGAATATCATTAAATTTATCGTATCAGTTATTGTAATGTTTTTCATTATATCACTTATTATAAATAAAGAGCTTCGTTATGGGCTGACTACAATATATGTGATAAAGCATATTTTGTATGAAAGGCTTGTAGTAGTGACCGGTATGGTAGGAATCCTGCTGGTATTTGTTGTATCAATGATGCCGGCTATAATAATAAAACGCTCATCTCTGGCAGAACTGATAGGAGGAAAGTAAATTGATTGAACTGATAGACATAAAGAAGTCGTATAAAAGTGGTACTAGAGAATATCCGGCTTTAAATGGTATAAATCTTAAAATAAATGATGGAGAGTATGTTGCCATAGTTGGAACTTCTGGTTCAGGGAAGAGTACATTATTAAATATAATAGGTGGCATGGATAAGGCAACAGAGGGACAATACATATATCATAATAAAAATATAAGCAATATGAAGGCTCATGAACTTCATATATTTAGAAAGAATAATGTGAGTTTTATATTTCAGAGATTCGCGCTTCTGAATCAATATACTGTATATGAAAATGTGGAGATACCTCTTCTTGCAAGAGGGGTAAGAAAAAAAGAACGTAAAGAAAAAATTATAAATACCTTGATGCAGGTTGAAATACAAGATTTGTATAAAAAGAAACCTACAGAGTTATCAGGTGGGGAACAACAGCGATGTGCTATAGCAAGAGCACTGGTATCAGACTGTTCTATTGTACTTGCAGATGAACCTACAGGTTCTCTTGATAAAAATACAGGTATGAAGATAATGGATTTACTTGAGGATCTTAATAAACAAGGGAAAACATTAATTGTGGTTACACATGATATGGATGTTGCATCTCATGCAAGAAGGATAATTCGGATTGAGGATGGTTTGATAGTGGAGGATATTAATAGTTAAGATGCGTATAAGTAATATAAGACATGGTATAAAAATAAGGGTATGTTATATTGCGATAATATTGACTGCCGTATTTGTATTATATGGTTGTGGGGAAAAAAATAATGACTTATTATTTATAGAAACCTTGGAAGAATCTAAGGGTGATATTTCTGATATTCCGTTTGCAAGAGAACTGAATGTACCTCAAAGTATCAATCTCCAGTTAGATGTTGACACATCAGAATTAAACAGTATATATATATCCGATGAAGAGATAGAAGTGCCAGATGTGTCTGCTATGTACACTTTGGAATGTGACAGAGTAAAACTGGATGAAATGTATAAACGGAGGGTATCAGAGAACATATTTAGCGATTCGGTAATATATATATATGATGGTACCTTGACGAAATACGATTGTGAATATTATATAGAATATTATGAAACCATGGCAGATAGGGCAAATAAAGTCTATCGAGTTATGTATGAAGAGGAAATAGAAAAATATGAAGAAAAAGAAAAAAATGCGCCTAATAATAGAAATGAAAATATAGATTTTTCCTCAAATCAGTATATAGGAATGATAGAAGGCCAACAGTATCTTCTTACATTTAGAGCTGACGGTGATTATGTAGCATCTGTAGAGCTTGAATTATATCCTGCTATTTCGCTTGGAGATTTCATTAATGCTGATAAGGGAATTGAAGTTTCCTGTTTGGGATTAAGTAAGGAAGACTTCTATTCATTCAAGAGTTATGATTATGATGAACTAATTACAAAAACAAATGAATGTATCTATGATATAGACGAGGCGATGGTCATTGCCTCAGAATATATAAATAGTGTAATGTCACTGGAAGCTTCATTAATATATGCGAAGGACTTGGGATTTGCACTTTCTGATTACGTAAATGACACTACATTTAAAATAGATGGATATAATATGACGTATATACCTGAGATAGAAGGAGTGATGCAATACACAAGTGATTTGTATTATATCGATTATCTTCAAAAGGAAAATAAAGAATATATAGATAGCTCTAACGAAGATTCTGAAATTGCCATGACGAATGGTTCTATTATGCAGGTGGCCGTATCATCAAAAGGCATAATAGGAATGGAGTGTGATATGCCTATGGAAAAAAGGTCCGAGCTTAAAAAAGCAGATTTATTATCATGGGATGAGATAATAACGGCACTTGAAGCTTCAATTGACGATTATTATACAAAACATAAAACCGCTTATCTACAGATAAATTTTAATTCCATAGAGCTTTCCTATTATCCAAAGGAGACAGATACCGGCTTTATATATGTACCTGTCTGGGTATTTGCGGAGATTGATAAGGATATAAATGAGCCTGTTCAGCTTATTCTATTGGATGCGCAAACAGGCGAAATAGTAGAGGTAAAATAAAAATATTTTATAAAAGAAGCTTTATACTATACAAGAACTGTTGTATCGTATAGAGCTTTTTGATTGGGATGTAAGATAGAAATGACGAGAAGGTTCATAAAAATCCGACAATGCATACTTGATAAAATTAAGCTATTAAGATGCAAGACAAATTTTATGAAAAATATAGTTTCTATTTATTTTTTTCTACTTGAAATATGTTGCCAAAGGCATTACAATTAAAATCGGCATAAATTTGGACTTTCTTTTTGAAAGTGCCATAAAATAAATTAAACGGAGGGCTAAAAATGAGCAACAAACTCAGCTTGTCAGCAAGTGACAGAATTTCTGCATTGCTTGATGACTCAAGTTTTGTTGAACTTGGTGCATATGTAACAGCAAGAAGCACTGATTTCAACATTCAGGATAAGGATACTCCAAAAGACGGTGTCATAACCGGTTATGGAGTTATCGATGGTAATTTAGTTTATGTTTATAGCCAGGACGCAAAGGTTTTAGGTGGATCTATCGGTGAGATGCACGCGAAGAAAATCTCAAGCCTTTATGATATGGCTATGAAGATGGGAGCGCCGGTTATCGGACTTATTGACTGTGCAGGTTTAAGATTACAGGAGGCTACAGATGCGCTGAATGCATTTGGCGAACTCTATCTGAAACAGTCACTTGCATCAGGTGTAATTCCACAGATTACTGCTATATTCGGTACATGTGGCGGTGGTGCAGCCTTGATACCGACTTTGACAGATTTTACATTCATGACAAAGGAAGGTTCAAGGTTATTTGTTAACAGCCCAAATGCATTAGAGGAGAACAATATAACAAAGCTTGATACATCATCAGCAGAATATG
Source organism: uncultured Coprococcus sp. (assembly GCA_964488185.1). Lineage (GTDB taxonomy): Bacteria > Bacillota > Clostridia > Lachnospirales > Lachnospiraceae > Coprococcus. Next base: position 5,912 of record CAZATW010000043.1, read on the forward strand.
TAAGTGCAAATACTTCAAATGTTGATGCCGTATTTGAGACAGAGGAGGAATTACTCGGAACAATCAGAACACTCATAGATATGCTTCCATGCTGCAATGAGGATGACGACAAGTTTGGTCCTTGTACAGACGATATGAACAGAATTATTCCAAATCTGGATTCCTTTAAGAACGATGGAAGGGCAGTTCTTCAGAATATCTCAGACAATTCATTTATCATGGAAATGAAGAAGGATTTTGCTGCAGATGTTGTTACGGCATTTATTAAGTTAAATGGTGTAGCCGTAGGCTGTGTTGTAAATCAGGAAGATGTTATTACGACAAATGGCGCATATAAGGCGGAGGAGTTTATCAATTTCTGTGATTCATTTAATATTCCTGTACTTACACTTGTCAATGTAAAGGGATTTGCCGCAACTGTAAGAGAGGAGAGAATTATTTCAAAGGCTCTTGCAAAGCTCACTTATGCATATGCAAATGCTACTGTTCCAAAGGTAACCGTGATAATGGACAAGGCATATGGTACAGCATATACGGTTATGAATTCAAAGGCTGTCGGAGCAGATATGGTATTTGCTTGGCCTGATGCCGTTATCGGAACAATGGATCCTGAGATGGCAGTTAAGATTATGTATGAGGATGAAATAAACGCTGCTGCAGACAAGCTGGCATTTATCAAAGAAAAGAAGGCTGAATATACGGAAGCACTTTCAGGTGCGCTTTCAGCAGCATCAAGAGGCTATGTGGATGATATTATTGAGCCGGATGCCACTAGAAAGAGAGTTATTGCAGCATTCGAGATGCTTCTTGCAAAGAGAGAATTAAGACCATATAAGAAGCACGGAACAATATAAAAGGAGTGACAACTAAATGAAGAAAAAATTATTATTAATAGTTTCTATGTTAGCTGTTACTTTTGCGTTGGCAGGCTGTGGTACTGCCAAGAAAACTGTAGAGTTTGAATATACCAACGAAGAACTGGCACAGCTGGTTCAGGATAAGAGCGATGAATACATGTATTATGTAAGCATAGATGAGTTCTATGCCTATGTTACACAGGATGAGACACCGGCGGGTTTGGCTGAGTCTGAAAAAGATGCAATACAGGTATTTTCAAAGCTTGAAGATGAGTGTGGTGAATTTATAAGCTATACAGGCGAATATGAGGCTGAGGTAGTAGACGACTCGGTTATCATAAGCATATTTGCAAATTGTGCTGACGAAGAAGCTGAAATTAAGGCAACTTTCGTAAGTAATCTTGCGGAATATAATTTCCAGAAATATTATTATACTGTGAATGGTTACGATGAAGCCGCAGCAGATGAGGCCTTAAAATCAAATGGCATCTATCCGTATAAGATTTCAGAATTTGAAATATCTGCAAATCAGACACTTAGTGCCAAGATGAAGGCGGCAGGTACAAATACAATAATCGGTATGGGTATTGTATTTATCGTTCTTATCTTTATATCATTTATTATTTCATTGCTTAAGTATGTTCCTATGTTATTAGACAAAGAGACAAGGGAAGCAAGAAAAGCTGAGAAAGCAAAGAAAATAGCCGAAGAAAACGAAGACGACCCGTCTTCGGAAGATGAAGCAAAGAGTGAACCGGTACAGGCAGGAACAATTGTTGATATCGTGAATACCGAAACCGGCGTAAGCGTAATGGATGATTCACAGCTTGTTGCAGTTATTACTGCTGCGATTGCTGCTTCAGAAGGACAGACAGCTGTTATTTATCCAAGCAACGATAAATTAGTAGCTCGTCCAATTAGACGTATAAAGAGATAATATAGGAGGATATCGATATGAAAAATTATAGAATTACAGTTAATGGTACATCTTATGATGTAGCAGTTGAGGAATTAGCAGCAGGAGCCGTAGCAGCTCCGGTTTCAGCACCAGCAGCAGCGCCGGCACCGGCGGCAGCACCTGCACCGGCGCCAGCACCTGCAGCAAAGTCAGCAGGAGCAGGAAGCATTAAGGTTGCATCACCTATGCCTGGCAAGATTCTTGATATCAAGGTTAAGAATGGAGATGCAGTAAAGAAGGGACAGGTTGTTCTGATTCTTGAAGCGATGAAGATGGAAAATGAAGTTGTTGCTCCAGAAGATGGTACTATAGCAAGTATTGATACTACAGTTGGTGCCATGGTAGAGACAGGAGATACATTAGCAACACTGAACTAATGTATGTGACTGAAATAATCTGACTGAAATAATCTGATAGGAGGAAACAACTAAATGGGTAGTAGTATAATTGACGTTTTGTCAAACTTAGCTAATCAGACCGGTTTCGCAAGTCTTGACTGGAAAAACTACATCATGATACTTGTAGCTTTTGTATTCATGTATCTTGCAATCGGCAGAGGCTTTGAACCACTTCTTCTTGTGCCAATCTCATTTGGTATGTTTTTGGTAAACATGTTCCCTGACATTATGGCAGAGGGTGGTTTATTGCATTATTTTTATTTACTTGATGAGTGGAGTATTTTGCCATCACTGATATTTATGGGTGTTGGTGCCATGACGGATTTCGGTCCGCTCATCGCAAATCCAAAGAGCTTTATTTTAGGTGCGGCAGCACAGTTTGGTATTTATGCAGCATATTTCCTTGCATTCCTGATGGGCTTCAACGGAAAAGAGGCAGCGGCAATATCCATTATCGGTGGTGCTGACGGTCCTACATCCATATATCTTGCAGGTAAGCTTGGTATGGGTGGTACATTGCTTGGTCCTATAGCGGTTGCGGCATATTCATACATGTCTCTTGTACCTGTTATACAGCCACCTATTATGAAGGCGCTTACTACCAAGAAGGAAAGACTTGTTAAGATGCCTCAGCTTCGTCCCGTTACAAAGCTTGAAAAAATCTTATTCCCAATCATTGTTACACTTGTCGTTGTAATGATTCTTCCGACAACAGCTCCTCTTGTAGGTATGCTGATGCTTGGAAACCTGTTCAGAGAATGTGGTGTTGTGAAACAGCTGACAGAAACAGCTTCCAATGCTCTGATGTATATTGTAGTTATTTTACTTGGTACATCTGTAGGTGCTTCTACAAGTGCAGAGGCTTTCCTTCAGATAAGTACACTTAAGATTGTCTTATTAGGGCTTATAGCATTTGCTTTCGGTACCGCTGCCGGAGTTTTATTCGGCAAGCTGATGTGCTGGGCTACGAAGGGTAAGGTAAATCCGCTTATCGGTTCAGCCGGTGTATCTGCAGTTCCAATGGCAGCAAGAGTATCACAGAAGGTGGGAGCACAATATGACCCGACAAACTTCCTGTTGATGAATGCTATGGGACCGAATGTTGCAGGTGTTATCGGTACCGCCGTTGCAGCCGGTACATTCCTTGCCATATTCGGCATATAGTGTAAATAAGATTTTCAGTAATAATATAAAATCGTTTTATTCGTGAATTGCTTATAAAAATACGGAGGTAAAGAAATGGCAGAAAAAAAACCGGTTAAAATTACCGAGACAGTGTTGCGTGATGCACATCAGTCACTTGTAGCAACTCGTATGTCAACTGAGCAGATGCTTCCTATCATCGATAAGATGGACAAGGTTGGTTATCATTCAGTAGAGTGTTGGGGAGGTGCTACATTTGATGCTTCATTAAGATTTTTAAAAGAAGATCCATGGGACAGACTCAGAAAGCTGAGAGATGGATTTAAGAATACAAAGCTTCAGATGTTATTCAGAGGTCAGAACATTCTGGGTTATCGTCATTATGCTGATGATGTAGTTGAATATTTTGTTCAGAAGTCAATCGCAAATGGTATTGATATCATCAGAATATTCGACTGTTTAAATGATATCAGAAACCTTGAAACAGCCGTTAAGGCATGTAACAAGGAAAAAGGTCATGCACAGGTAGCTCTTTCATATACATTAGGTGATGCCTATACACTTGACTACTGGAAGAACATGGCAAAGAAAATAGAGGACATGGGTGCAGATTCCATCTGTATCAAGGATATGGCAGGTCTTCTTGTTCCATACAAGGCAACAGAGCTTGTACAGGCATTAAAAGAAGGCTCATCGCTTCCGATTCAGCTTCATACACATTACACATCAGGTGTTGCTTCAATGACATATATGAAGGCAGTAGAAGCAGGTTGTGATATTATTGATACAGCGATGTCTCCACTTGCCCTTGGAACAAGCCAGCCTGCAACAGAGGTTATGGCAAAGACATTTGAAGGAACAGCGTATGACCCTGGCTTCGACCAGAATCTTCTTGCTGAGATTGCTGATTACTTCAAGCCTATGAGAGAAGAATGGCTTGCAAGCGGGCTCCTGAATCCAAAGGTTCTGGGTGTTAATGTTAAGACACTTTTATATCAGGTACCGGGTGGTATGCTTTCAAATCTTGTATCACAGCTTAAGGAAATGGGAGCTGAAGATAAGTTTGATGAGGTCCTTGAGGAAGTACCAAGAGTTCGTAAGGACTACGGCGAACCTCCTCTTGTTACACCTTCAAGCCAGATTGTCGGTACACAGGCTGTTCTCAATGTTGTTACGGGTGAGAGATACAAGATGTGTACAAAAGAATCAAAGGCGCTCGTTAGCGGTGAATACGGTCAGTCTGTTAAGCCTGTAGACCCAGAGGTTAAAAAGAAGGTTATCGGCGACAAGGAGCCTATTACATGTCGTCCTGCTGACTTAATCGAGAATGAGCTTGATAAGATTGAAAAGGAAATGATACAGTATAAGGAGCAGGATGAGGATGTATTGTCATATGCATTGTTCCCTCAGGTTGCCCTTGATTACTTCAAGCTGAGAGAAGCTCAGAAGACACAGGTGGATGTGTCGCTGGTTGAAAACGACAGCAAGGCATATCCTGTTTAATAATATTTTACCATTCATAAAGAGGCGGAAGGGTTACCTTCCCGTCTCTTTATATTTTCGTTATTTGGGGTTACTATGAAAAAGAGGGAATTAACGACAACCCGGATAATCGCTCTGGGATTTTTTATTGCTATATTGTCCGGAACATTATTATTGATGTTACCGTTTGCAACTGCATCAGGTGAACATACTGGAATTCTTGATGCATTATTTACATCAACTACATCTGTATGTGTTACAGGTCTTGTGGTGGTTGATACATTTTCGCATTGGAGTATATTTGGAAAACTGATTATTTTGATGCTGATACAGATAGGTGGCTTGGGTATTATATCAATCACTACGCTGCTTATGCATTTGTTTAGAAGGAAATTTACTATAAGAAGCTCTATGCTTATTCAGGATTCGTATAATCTGAATACAAAGCAAGATTTAAAAAGATTTACATTGAAAGTATTCAAAGGCACTATATGTATAGAGTTTCTTGGTGCTTTATTATATAGTATTACATTTTGTCAGAAATACGGACTGTTAAGAGGTATATGGTATTCTGTATTCAATTCGGTTTCGGCATTTTGTAATGCAGGTATTGATTTACTTGGAAACGATAGTCTTGCGGGCTATGCGCATAATCCGTTTATACTGTTTACAACAAGCTTTCTGATTATTACCGGAGGTTTGGGATTTGTAGTCTGGTGGGATATCATTGATGTTCTTGCAAAGATAAAATTGAAAAAGAATGGTTTTGCAAATGCTATAAGGGGATTAAACCTTCATTCAAAACTGGTCATTTTAATGACAGTATTATTATTAGTGGCAGGAACATTATTCATTTATTTTATGGAACATAATAATCCGTTAACGATTGGAGAATTTCGTGAAGTGGATAAATGGACAAATTCTTTTTTCCAGTCGGTAACACTTAGAACAGCAGGTTTTTATTCATTTTCACAGAAGGGAATGTATGAATCTACAGCGCTTTTTAGCATGGCATTGATGCTTATAGGCGGTTCTCCCGTTGGGACGGCAGGTGGTGTGAAAACAATAACATTAGCCATCGTATTTCTGAATTTTCTGTCTATGATTAGAGACAGAGATGAAATTGTGGTTTTTAAAAGGAAAATCCCGAATGTTGCAATCAGAAAAGCTGTAGCCATCTTATTTCTTAGTATGTCACTTGTTGTAATAATGACGATTTTGCTGATTATAACAGGTAATAAAGACGGGATTCTTGTTGACTGCTTATTTGAGGTAGTAAGTGCCATCGGTACTGTAGGGCTGTCGCGGGATTATACAAGTTCCCTTAATACAGCCGGCAGAATCATCATCATTGTTTGTATGTATCTGGGACGAATCGGTCCTATTTCCATGACGGTAGCATTCAGCTCTCAGAATGTCAAAAAGAACCTTGTTCGTTATCCTGAAGAGAATGTTATTGTAGGATAGAAATAGATACATTTGAAGGGAGATAAAAGATAGTGAAAAAATCATTTGCGGTATTTGGTTTGGGTAGATTTGGTACAAGTATAGCAAGCGCTCTCATGAATCAGGGAGCACAGGTATTGGCTGTAGACAGTAACCCTGACGTTATACGAAAAATTTCGTCACAGGTGACATGTGCTGTCAGTATAGATGTATGTGATTCTGAAGCAGTAAAAGAGGCAGGCCTTGATAATATAGATGCTGTTATTGTAGCAATGGGAGAAAGTCTTGCGGCAAGTGTAATGACAATTATGACTGCCAAGGAGTTAGGCGTTCCCTTTGTTATCGCAAAAGCAGACAGCGATGAAATGGCAAAGATTTTTCTTAAGGTGGGGGCAGACAAGGTGGTATTTCCTGAAAAAGATGCAGGGATTCACACTGCCAGAAAGCTGTTATATGATAATTTTATCGAATATTTTGAAATAGAAAGAAATCTTGGTGTTGCAGAAATTATGGTTCGACCTGAATGGGTTGGAAAATCAATCAAAGAGCTTGACCTTCGTAAAAACTATAAGATAAATGTTATTGCAGTAAAAAACGAAAACAGGCTTGCCAGTGAAGTCAATCCTGATGAAATACTAAAGTCGGACTCAAGACTGATTGTTATGGTTTCCGACTCATCACTGAAAAAGTTAAAATAAAGCTGACTATCAATATAGGAGTTAAATTGATGAAAAATATAGTAGTGGTTGGCGGTGGTGCGGCCGGTATGATTGCGGCAATTAGTGCTGCTGATTCTGCAAAGGTTGTTCTGATAGAGAAAAATGACAGACTTGGCAAGAAGCTGTTTATAACAGGTAAGGGAAGATGTAATCTTACAAATGCATGTGAGGACAGCAGATTTTTTAACGCTGTTACAACAAATTCCAAGTTTCTGTATAGTGCATTTTATTCCTTTGATAATATCATGACTATGGATTTTTTTGAAAAGGCGGGGTTACATCTTAAGGTTGAGCGGGGTGACAGGGTTTTTCCTGAAAGTGACCATTCCTCAGATGTAATAGGGGTGTTAAAAACACTTATTAACAGAAATCCCAATATTCAACTAATGCTGAATACACAGGCGTCAGGTATTATATCAAAGGATGGCAGGGTATGCGGTGTCAGGCTGAAGAGACAAAAATATGAGAATAAGGCAGAGATTAGAAATGAACAGGAAGAAACGATCATTGCATGTGATGCTGTCATTTTGTGTACAGGTGGTTTGTCCTATCAGCTTACAGGCTCTACCGGAGACGGATATCAATTTGCAAAAGATTTAGGACATACGATAATAAGCACACAGCCATCCCTAGTACCGTTTAATATAGAAGAGAGCTTGTGCAAGGAAGCAATGGGACTGTCCTTAAAAAATGTGTCTCTAAATATATTTAGCGGTAAGAAAAAAATATTTGCCGAGCAGGGAGAGCTTTTATTTACACATTTTGGAATAAGCGGGCCTCTTGTTATTAAAGCATCTGCATATATACACAGATATCTTGACAAGGATATTGCGTTATATATCGATTTAAAGCCTGCATTATCTGTAGAAGAGCTTGATGCAAGGATACGAAGGGATTTTAACAAATATATCAATAAGAATTTTCATAACGCACTTGGAGATTTGTTACCACAGAAATTAATATCACCTGTTATTGAGCGGTCGGGAATAGATTCATATAAAAAGGTTCATTCCATATCGAGAGAAGAACGTCTCAGGCTTGCTCAGGTTTTAAAGAAATTTAAGCTGACATTTGCGGGACTTCGCGATTTTGACGAGGCAATCATAACAAAGGGTGGTGTGAATGTTAAAGAGATAAATCCATCCACGATGGAATCAAAGCTGTTATCCGGACTGTATTTTGCAGGCGAGATAATCGATGTAGATGCACTGACAGGCGGATTTAATTTGCAGGTTGCCTGGTCTACGGGAAGACTGGCAGGCATGTGTGCAGCCGAGAATCCTTTATAAGACAATTTAAAATCCAATTAATTTAGTCAGATTATTAGTATATATATACTAACAGTCAGATTAAACCATAAATTTTTGAAAGGATAAACGATTATGAATATTGCTATAGACGGACCTGCCGGAGCAGGAAAAAGTACAATCGCAAAAAAAGTGGCAAAGGAGCTTGGATATATTTACGTAGATACAGGTGCTATGTATCGCGGCATAGCATTATTTCTGCTGGAAAAGGATATCGGGATATCTGATGCTGATTATGTGGAGAAAAGAATAGAGCCTGTAACAATAGAAATCAAGTATGAATCCGGTATGCAGCAAATCTACTTAAATGGCAGGAATGTAACTTCAAAGCTGCGTGAGGAGGCTGTCGGTAATATGGCTTCAAAAGCGTCGGCTCTCCCATGTGTAAGAGCCAAGCTGCTTGATTTGCAAAGACAGCTTGCAAAGGATTATGACGTGGTTATGGATGGCAGGGATATCGCTACCAATATTCTTCCCGATGCAGAAGTAAAGGTATATCTTACTGCATCTTCAAGGACTAGAGCCCAAAGACGTTATGACGAGATTATTGCAAAGGGCGATACGGCTGATATCAATGTCATAGAAGCTGATATTATCACAAGAGATAAGCAGGATATGGAACGGGAAACGGCACCTCTTAAGCAGGCGGAGGACGCAGTTTATATTGACAGCTCCGACATGACGATTGATGAGGTGGCAGCTGCCATTATCGGACTTACGAAGCATTAGGAGAATTGATATCATGGAAGTTATTTTGGCAAAATCCGCCGGATTTTGTTTTGGAGTCCAGAGAGCTGTTGATACGGCATATCAGCATGCCGGCACAGAAACAGGACAGGCAGGAACCGGAAATGTATATACCTATGGACCGATAATTCATAATGAAGCAGTCGTAGCCGACCTTAAATCCAAGGGCGTATTGGTGGTGGAAAATGAAGCGGACCTCAGGAAGTTGAAGAATGGTAAGGTTATAATCAGATCTCACGGTGCTTCAAAAGACATTTATGATTATCTTGAAGGTCAGAAAATAGAGATTGTAGATGCAACCTGTCCATTTGTAAAGAAAATACACAATATTGTCTATAATGATAGTAATATGGGAAAAAAAATCATGATAATCGGTGATGAAAAGCATCCTGAGGTTTCCGGAATTGTCGGTTGGTGTCAGGAGAAGCCTGTTATCATTGCGTCAGTACATGAAGCGGAAGACTATGTATCCTGTTTGGAGGACAAAGAATGGAATAACCGTGAATATAGTATTGTTTCCCAGACTACCTTTAATTATAAGAAATTTAAAGATATTGTTGATATTATTCGAAAAAAATTGTATAATGTTACTGTTTATGAGACCATATGTAACGCTACATCTGTAAGGCAAAAAGAAGCACAGGAGATTGCTTCTTCTGTAGATGCTATGATTGTTATAGGTGGTTGTCATAGTTCAAATACTCAGAAGCTATATGAAATTAGCAAAAAAGAATGTGAGAATACTTACTATATACAGACACTCGTTGATTTGGATTTGACTACTTTTGAATCCGTTAGTAGGGTAGGTATTACAGCTGGGGCATCTACCCCAAATTATATTATTAAGGAGGTTCATAGTAGCATGGCAGAGTTAAGTTTTGAGCAGATGTTGGAAAATGATGAGAGCAAGGTTTCCATCAGACAGGGGGAGATCATTGACGGTACGGTAATCGGTGTTAAGGCTGATGAGATAGTAGTTGATATCAGGTACAAGTCGGATGGTATTATAACCAGAAATGAATATACAAATACTCCAAATGTTGATTTAAATGACTTTGTTAAGGTTGGTGATCCTATTACCGTTAAGGTTATCAAGACAAATGATGGCGAAGGACAGGTTTTACTTTCTTATAAGAGAGTTGCTGCGGAAAAGGTAAATGAGAAGCTTGAAGCAGCATTTGAGTCAGGCGAAATATTGACAGGTAAAGTTGTACAGGTTGTAAACGGCGGGCTGAATGTTTCTTATGAGGAATCAAGAGTATTTATACCGGCAAGCCTTGTTTCAGATGTATATGAGAAGAATCTTGACAAGTATATGGATCAGGAGATTGAGTTCCAGTTAACAGAGTTCAATCCTAAGAAGAGAAGAGTTATAGGCAATCGAAAGAAGCTTATAGTAGAGAAGAAGGCAGAAGCAGCGAAGGAATTATTTGAGAGAATAGAAGTCGGTATGGTTGTTGAAGGAACAGTCAAGAACGTAACAGACTTCGGTGCATTTATTGATTTAGGCGGAGCCGACGGTCTTCTCCATATTTCGGAAATGTCATGGGGCAGAGTTGAAAGTCCTAAGAAGGTATTTAAGGTTGGCGATGTAGTTAAGTCATTTATCAAGAATATTAATGGTGACAAGATTGCATTAAGCCTTAAGTTTGATGAGACAAATCCTTGGTTAAATGCAGAAGAAAAATATGCAGTCGGTACGATTGTAACAGGTAAGATTGCAAGAATGACAGACTTTGGTGCATTCGTAGAGCTTGTGCCGGGTGTAGATGCCCTTCTTCATGTATCACAGATTTCATATGAGCATGTTGCAAAGCCTGAGGATGTTTATAAAATCGGTGATGAGATTGAAGCCAAGATTGTTGATTTTAAGCCGGAAGAGAAGAAAATCAGCTTAAGCGTTAAGGCATTACTTCCTGTTCCTGAGGAGACTGACGAGGCTGACGAGGCTGCTGAGGCTGCTGAGGAAGAAGCAGAAGCTCCTGTAGAAGAGGTTGTTTCTGAGGAGACTGTAGAAGAGACGACGGATGCAGAGTAATACGCTGATGTCAATTTAATAAACAAGTAGTATAAAAAAGTTCGGGTATCATTCTTATCAAATAATATCTGAACTTTTTTGTAATTTTAAATAAAATTGATTATCCTGTGCTGGCATATGCATTAGGAAAAAATCTGCAAAACGCCTGATTCTACTTAAATAAGATGCAGACATAAGCATGGAGAAGTTCTGTGTCCGACAATAGTTTATCATCTACGGCTATATATTTTTCTTTGTCACATGATGTATAGGAGAATTGCTTTAGTCCTATATCTGCGGAACATTTGATAAAAGCTCCTTCTTTTTTTACAAAAGCGGTTTCTTTTGCAGCCTTAATCTTATGCGCTGAATCTACATAAGCTGCCATGGATTTATGGATTGACATATCCTCAAGTGGAAGATAGTAATAATCTTTATAATCAGGGAAAAAATATTTCATCGTGCCATTTTCAACAGGAAGCTTGATATGAACTTCATTTTCCAATCCATTTATATAGATATTGTCATATCCGTAATTAATTCTGAATGGCAAGCTGTCGGGTACTGATAGCTGAATATGTAACCAGTCATCCTCTATATATGCCGCAGCAACATAAAATGAACCATGATACAATTTGTGAATAGCCAGCGCATCTGTAATTCTGACAAGTCCGTCCATGTCATCTAGGTTATGTCTGATAAGCTCCTTGAAATCAGCTTCATTTCCCTTTGAAAGGTATCGTTTGTATACAGGAATTAAATCTCCGCCTGATATAAAGGCATCTCTTTTAATATGCATAAGCTGTTCAAGGTCCGATTGTCTCATGGAGGATAAATGAAGCTGCTTTTTATATTTTTTCAATATCTTATAAATATCACAGCTTTCGATAGCAGACATATCGCAATCAATATGAAACTGTCTGAACTTCTCTTTTATGTACGGGATGTCAAAGGTATTTCCATTGTAAGATACCAATACAGCGTGTTTTTGTAAAATATCGGCAAAATGTTTCAGCATGGAAGACTCTGAACAGCCATCGTCATTAAAAAGAAGTGTAATCACAAAGCCTTCTTTTGACATAAGACCATACCCAATCATATACAAATCTGAATTTTTGGCAGAAAGACCTGTGGTCTCAAGGTCAAAGTAAAGTAATTCCTCAGGATTATCTGATATGAGTTTAAAATTGATGGTGCTATAGTCCCTGTTATATGTTAATATTTTCATTTGTGTCCCTTTTCTTTCTATATATTTTGATTGGATATTCAACTAAGAAAGATATCTTAGCTGATTCAACCATTTGTAAGCTGCTATGAAATATATATTGTCTGAAGAATATATGTATATGATAGCCGTCTCTGACGAAAAAAGCAAACATATATTCACAATTGATAATTATTGTGTTATAATTCCTATGGTTAAACAGACTGAATGAATATATTTTGTTTTAATATAGATTGACAGTATTTATTGTTTTTGGATGTAATCAGATAGGGAGGCATATAAATGATAGCTTACATAAAGGGCGAGCTTACGGGCATTTTTGAAAATTACATATTATTGGAATGTAACGGAATCGGCTATCAGATATATGTATCCGGTAAATTTCTTGAGAAAGTCAACAGTCTTCATAGCGATATAAAGGTATATACGCATATGCATATCAGAGAGGATGATTTAAGCCTTTATGGCTTCTACGGAATTGAGGAGCTTGAGGTATTTGAAATTCTGATAGGTATCAGCGGGGTAGGTCCAAAGGCCGCCATGTCCATTCTTACAGCGCTGTCTGTAAATGAGCTTAAGCTGGCAGTAATATCCGAGGATGTCAAGGCGATTACCAGAGCAAACGGTATTGGTGTCAAAGGTGCATCAAGAATCATATTAGAGCTAAAGGATAAGCTTAAGATGGAGGATATGATGGATGCCGCATACGAGGACAGCGTTTCTTATAGTCAGATAAAGGCAGATGCACAGGAGGATGTCGTAAAGGCACTTGTAAGCCTTGGTTATACAGCTACAGAGGCGGCTTCGGCCATCAGAAAGGTTCAAAACAGGGATACCATGACGGATGAGGATTTGCTGAAGGCGGCATTAAGGAATATTTTTTAGGTGGATAGAGAATGAGCAGAGTGATATCGACTGAAGCAACAGCGGAGGAGCTAAAAACAGAATACAGCTTAAGACCTGAGTTTCTGAATGAGTATATAGGACAGACAAAGGTAAAGGACAATTTGAAGGTTTTTATCGAGGCGGCAAAAAAAAGAAACGAACCACTCGACCATTTGCTTTTATATGGTCCGCCGGGACTTGGAAAGACGACGCTGGCACAGATTGTTGCCAATGAAATGGGTGTCAATATTAAGATAACCTCCGGCCCTGCTATAGAAAAACCGGGAGAGCTTGCAGCCATACTGAATAACTTGTCGGAAAATGATATTTTATTTATAGATGAAATACACCGATTAAATAATCAGGTGGAAGAGGTTTTATATCCTGCCATGGAGGATTATGCGATTGATGTTGTAATCGGAAAGGGGGCAGGAGCAAGGTCTATCAGACTTGAACTCCCCAAATTTACGCTTGTCGGAGCGACAACAAGAGTCGGTATGCTTACGGCACCGCTACGAGACCGATTCGGAATGGTGGACAGATTGGAGTTTTATTCATTTGAAGAATTACAGCAGATTGTCATCAGGTCAAGTCAGGTACTTGGTGTTGATATAGATGATGGAGGAGCACTTGAGATAGCAAAGAGGTCCAGAGGTACTCCGAGACTTGCAAACAGATTACTGAAACGATGCAGGGATTTTGCAGAGGTATTCTATGATGGTACAATAACCTATGAGACGGCCAAGACAGCTCTTGATAAACTGGAGGTTGACTCAATGGGACTTGACCAGACTGATAGAAATATATTATTTACCATGATTGAGAAGTTTGGCGGCGGTCCTGTCGGACTTGATACACTGGCAGCGGCAGTCGGCGAAGATCCGGGAACGATTGAGGATGTATACGAGCCTTATTTCATCAAGAACGGATTTATAAACAGAACACCAAGGGGACGTGTAATTACAGATATGTGCTACAGACATTTTGGTCTTGATGCATTTATCAAGGAATAAGAAGGAGAAGAATATGGCACAGAAGAACGATATACCAGTAGTAATAAACAACAAGGTTTATACCTTGAGTGGATTTGAAAGTGAAGAGTATCTTCAGAATGTAGCAACTTACATCAACAGTAAGATTGCAGAGTGTCAGTCGTCGGAAGCATATAGAAGATTTAATTCAGAATACCAGAGTGTGCTTCTTGCACTGAATATTGCCGACGATTATTTTAAGGCAAAGCTTCAGGTCAATCAGATGCTTACCGAGGATGATGACAAGGACAAACAGATATACGACCTCAGACACGAGGTTATTGAGGTGCAGATTAAGTATGAGTCTGCCCAGAAGATGATAGAAGAATATAAGGACAAAATCAGCGAGCTGCAAAGACAGATTATTAAGCTCGAAGCAGAGAATAATGTTAAATAGACCCGAAATACTTGCACCTGCCGGAACATCAGAATCTGTGCGGGCGGCTGTAAATGCCGGTGCTGATGCCGTATATGTAGGTGGCAGCATGTTCAGTGCCAGAGCATTTGCAGGGAATTTTGATACAAATGAATTACTTGATGCAATTGATTACTGCCATATTCATAATGTGAAATTATATATGGCAGTTAATACTTTGCTCAAAAATAATGAGATTTCCATGCTGACAGATTATATGGAGCCCTTTGTAAGACAGGGAGTCGATGGGGTAATCATTCAGGACATGGGCGTTTTTCGTGTGCTAAAGAAGGCGTATCCCGGCCTGCCGTTTCATGGCAGTACACAGATGAGTATCACCAGTTCATATGGTGCCGAGCTTTTGAAAAAACTGGGATTTGCCAGATTTGTTCCGGCAAGGGAATTATCGCTTAAAGAAATCAGACAGATAAAATCCAAAACAAAGATAGAAATCGAAACCTTTGTTCATGGTGCCATGTGCTATTGTTATTCAGGTAAATGCCTTATGAGCAGCTATGCGGGAGGCAGAAGCGGCAACAGAGGCCGTTGCGCCCAGCCGTGCAGAAAGCTGTATACCGGAAACGGATATCAGGAGTATGCTTTAAGTCTCAAGGACATGTGTATGCTGGGCGATTTGGACAAGCTCATTGATGCAGGAATCGATTCCTTCAAAATAGAGGGCAGAATGAAAAAGCCTGAATATGTCGCCGCTGCAACCTATGCATATAAAGAAGTCCGCGATGCTTATCTATGTGGCGAAGATATCGGAAAGACAGCGGAACAATATCATAATATGCTGCTTGATATTTATAATAGGGGCGGCTTTTCAAAAGGCTATTATTTTATGAAAAACGGTAAGGAGCTTCTGGCAAATAAAAGACCGAACCATCAGGGTGTTCTGATTGGAACAGTGGTATCAATCAACAAGCCGAATATCCTTGTTAAGCTTGTTAACGATGTCAATATTCAGGATATTATCGAGATAAGAACAGGAGCAAAGAATATAGAGCTTACAACAGGAAATTCTGCTTGCAAAGGGGCAGTTTTTGAACTGAAGGCGAAGGACTTTCATCTGATTAAAAAAGGTGACAAAGTATACAGAACAAGAAATAATGCTCTGTTAGACAGGATCCATAAAGGACTGGCGGATAACGCCAAGAAAATTACCGTAGACGCACATATAACGGCAAAAACAGGAAAAAAGCTTCGTCTTGATATAACGAATCCGTATAACGGGAATATTGTAACTGTAGAATCGGATATTGTAGCTGCTTCAAATAACAGACCTGTTACAAAAAAGCAATTATATGAGAAGCTGAGTAAAACAGGCGGAACAGAATTTATCTTTCATCTGACAGGTGATATTGAAGAGGGAATATTCATCCAGCTTGGAAGCATAAATGCATTAAGACGTGCTGGAATAGACAAAATAAGGAATGATATCGTTCATGCATACAGAAGAAATCCGGCAAATGATGACGCAGAAAATAATAAAATAAATACGGGTAATCCTCAAAACGATATAGAGCAAAAGCCTGAAGCCATAAGCAATATATCAAAAAAGCCTGAAGCAGGAAAATGCAGGAAGCATACATCATATCTAACAGGAGTGACCTGTTATGTAAAAAATGAAGAGCAGTTCAGAATAGTTAATAAATTTGAATTCTGATAAGACACTTTTTATAGCATTTATTAACTGTTATATCTTATCTTC
>CAZATW010000044.1:0-21940 GCA_964488185.1 uncultured Coprococcus sp.
CAACCATATCACACTTGTTCATGAATACAACGATGTAAGGAACACCTACCTGACGTGAAAGAAGGATATGCTCCTTTGTCTGAGCCATAACACCATCAGTAGCAGCAACAACAAGGATAGCACCATCCATCTGAGCTGCACCTGTGATCATGTTCTTAACGTAGTCAGCATGTCCCGGACAGTCAACGTGTGCGTAATGTCTCTTTTCTGTCTCGTACTCTACGTGAGCAGTTGAGATTGTGATACCTCTTTCTCTCTCCTCTGGAGCCTTATCAATGTTCGCGAAATCTACAGCTGCATTACCAGCTACTCTCTCTGAAAGAACCTTTGTGATAGCTGCTGTAAGAGTTGTCTTACCGTGGTCAACGTGTCCGATTGTACCAATGTTACAATGTGGCTTGCTTCTATTAAACTTTTCCTTTGCCATTTTTTTAAATCCTCCTTATTTTTCGTACCCCTTAGGGCTATGTTGGCTAAAATTCATTATATAGAAAATATAATATATTTTCAACCTTTTTTTATCTCTTTATACCGACAGGCCAAAGGATTTTTTACCTCTGATCTCCCGGCTTTAACTATTCTATCATTTTATATAGATGAAAAAACGAATCTACTGTCTTTTCATATCAAAACAAATTATTATTTTGACTTGTCAGCAATAACCTTCTCCTGAACGCTCTTTGGACACTGTGCATATCTCTCAAAGAACATTGAATAGTTACCACGCCCCTGTGTTGATGAACGAAGCTCTGTTGAGTATCCGAACATCTCTGAAAGTGGAACAAATGCTCTAACAATCTTACCACCGCCGATATCATCCATTCCTTCAATCTGACCTCTCTTAGCATTGATGCTGCCGATAACATCACCTAAGTATTCCTCAGGCATAGTAACCTCAACCTTCATAATAGGCTCAAGAAGAACCGGATTCGCCTTAGCCATAGCATCCTTAAATGCCATAGAACCGGCAATGTGGAATGCCATTTCTGAAGAATCGACTTCGTGGTATGAACCGTCATATACATTTGCATAGACACCAAGAACAGGATATCCGCCGAGAATACCAGCCTTAGCAGCCTCTTCAATACCCTCACCAACAGCCGGAATGTATTCCTTAGGAATCGCACCACCAACTACTGTTGACTCGAACTTGAATGTCTCTTCACCATTTGGATCCATAGGCTCAAACTTAACCTTACAGTGACCGTACTGACCACGACCACCTGACTGCTTCGCATACTTGCTGTCAACGTCAACAGCCTTTGTGATTGTCTCTTTGTAAGCAACCTGAGGAGCACCTACGTTAGCCTCAACCTTAAACTCACGAAGGAGACGGTCAACAATTACTTCAAGATGAAGCTCACCCATACCGGCGATAATAGTCTGTCCTGTTTCTTTATCTGTATGAGCTCTGAAAGTAGGATCTTCTTCGGCAAGCTTAGCGAGTGCCTCACCCATCTTGCCCTGATCGTTCTTTGTCTTAGGCTCAATTGCAAGCTCAATAACCGGCTCAGGGAATTCCATAGACTCCAGAATAACCGGATGCTGTTCATCACAAATGGTATCACCTGTTGTTGTCAGCTTGAAACCTACGGCAGCAGCGATATCACCTGAATAAACCTTATCAATTTCATTACGTGAATTCGCATGCATCTGTACGATTCGACCTACACGCTCTTTCTTATCTTTTGTCGCATTGAGTACATATGAACCTGAGTTCAAGGTACCTGAATAAACTCTGAAGAATGCTAACTTACCTACAAATGGGTCAGTCATAATCTTGAATGCCAATGCGGAGAACGGCTCATCATCTGAAGAATGACGAACAACCTCATTACCCTCAGGATCAACACCTGTAATATCAGGAATGTCTGTTGGAGCAGGCATATACTCAATAACACCATCAAGCATCTTCTGAACACCCTTATTCTTATAAGCAGAACCAAGGAATACAGGAACAGCCTCACAAGCTATCGTACCCTTACGAAGAGCAGCCTTCATATCTGCTACTGAAGGTTCTTCACCTTCAAGATACTGCATCATTAAATCATCATCTAACTCGCAGATTTTCTCAACAAGGTTCTCATGCCATTTGTCAGCAAGCTCCTTTAAATCATCAGGAATTGCTGTAATTTCAATGTCTTCACCCTTGTCATCTTTATAATAGTAAGCTTCCATCTCAAATAAGTCGATAAGACCAATAAAATCAGCCTCTTTACCGATTGGAACCTGTACAGGAATTGCGTTTTTGCCCAAACGATCAATAATTGTCTGAACTGAGTAGAAAAAGTCTGCACCCATTTTATCCATCTTGTTGATGAATGCCATACGAGGTACATTGTATGTGTCAGCCTGACGCCATACATTTTCTGACTGAGGCTCTACACCAGCCTTTGCGTCAAATACACCAACAGCACCGTCAAGTACACGAAGTGAACGCTCTACCTCAACAGTAAAGTCAACGTGACCTGGAGTATCAATGATGTTGATTCTGTGCTCTAAAGCACCAGCCTTTGGTTTGTGATGATCCTCTAATGTCCAGTGGCAGGTTGTTGCAGCAGAAGTAATTGTAATACCTCTCTCCTGCTCCTGTACCATCCAGTCCATGGTAGCTGTACCATCATGAGTATCACCAATTTTATAGTTAACACCGGTATAGTATAAGATTCTCTCTGTAAGAGTTGTCTTACCAGCATCGATATGAGCCATAATACCAATGTTTCTTGTTCTATCCAATGGATATTCTCTCTGAGCCAACGGATTTTCCTCCTTTTATTATTACTGTGGCAGCACAGATTAGAATCTGTAATGAGCAAACGCCTTGTTTGCCTCTGCCATCTTATGCATATCTTCTTTTCGTTTTACAGATGCGCCTGTGTTATTCGCTGCATCCATAATCTCTTTTGCGAGTCTCTCTTCCATGGTTTTCTCGCTTCTGGCACGTGAATATGTTGTTAACCAACGAAGTCCGAGAGTCTGTCTTCTATCTGGTCTTACATCGATAGGTACCTGATATGTTGCACCACCGATACGTCTGGCTTTAACCTCGAGTAATGGCATGATATTGTTCATAGCCTCTTCAAATACCTCTAAAGCATCCTTACCAGTCTCATTTGCAATACGGTCAAATGCACCGTAAACGATTTTCTGGGCTACACCCTTCTTACCATCTAACATAATGTTATTGATAAGCTTAGTAACCACTTTATTGTTATAAATCGGATCCGCTAATACGTCTCTTTTTGCGATATGTCCTTTACGTGGCACGGTTCTTCCCTCCTTAATATATTTTATTAATTCTTCGGTACTCACATTCTTTTTCAAATGTGTTCGTGCTGTTATCTGTCTTAATGTCTATCTATCATGAAAACACTACCTGACCTTACCAGCACATTTTGGAATTATTTGTTCATGTATGATTTATTTTGCATCCTTTGGGCGCTTTGCACCATACTTAGAACGAGCCTGACGTCTCTTTGCTACACCTGCTGTATCAAGAGTACCTCTGATAATATGGTATCTTGTACCAGGTAAGTCCTTTACTCTACCACCACGGATAAGAACAACGCTATGCTCCTGAAGGTTGTGACCTTCACCCGGAATATAACTTGTAACCTCGATACCGTTTGAAAGACGTACTCTGGCAATCTTTCTAAGAGCTGAGTTAGGCTTCTTAGGAGTAGCGGTCTTAACTGCTGTACAAACGCCACGCTTCTGTGGTGAGCTTGACTCGATAGGCTTCTTCTTAAGTGAGTTAAAGCTTCTCTGAAGAGCTGGTGCAGTTGACTTCTTTTCTACTGTCTGTCTTCCCTTTCTGACTAACTGGTTAAATGTAGGCATGTTTTCACCTCCTATTACAAAATTTATAATGCTAAAAGCATGCATTAAACAAATTAACGCATGCTTTGTTATTATATTCTTTAGATTTTTATATGTCAACACCCTATTTTTATAAATTTTACATTAAATTCAATGATACTGCCATTTTCCATTCTGAACAGTCATCATATATTCTACATTTGACCTTTTATTAACTCAATTATATCCTGTTTAGGTCTAAAGCCAACAGCTCTGTCAGCCACCTGCCCATCTTTAATTATAATAAGAACAGGAACACTCTGAACCTCGTACTGCACAGTAAGCTTCATATTCTCATCAACATCCGCATTATAGAAATCTACCTTGTCTGCAAATTCTTCGGAGACCTCTTCTAATACAGGTTCCAGCATTCGGCATGGTCCGCACCATGTAGCCGAAAAATCCACTACCGCAATCTTAGACTTCATCACATCATCCATATTGTTATTTACTATCTTGTTAATCATTTCTACATCTCCTTTTCCTAATAGTATCTTCTATCTTTATAGTTTCTAAACATTACAATTTCATCTACCCGGCTTGTCCCGCTGCCTTTATATATTGATAAGGCTTTCCCACTATATAGGTGCAATGCTGTCCCTAAGCACAAACACCCCATCTGCCTCATATCTTTTTTCGGTTGTATTAAGCCCATCCACCTTTTTATCACCGATTATTTCTATTACCGTCTCCCTCTTAACATCAACACTGTCCGATACCTTTATATCCGCATTATATATAGGAAAATAGTATACCTTTTCGGCTATCTCTGCAAGGAAATTCGCCTCGGCTTCATATTCAGGATTATAGCTAATCACAGCTACCGTCTTACTTCTATATAATGCAGCATCACATGTAGCACAATAGCTTACACCCCTGCCAAGAAATTCTTTCTCCCCCGGTATGGCTTTACCATGCAAAACACCTGTTGCAAGTATGACGGAACTGGCTTCATACATCTCTTTATCGGTTTGTATTCCAAAATAACTTCCCATAGCATAAACGGCAACAGCTCGTTCTTCATTTATAGTAATATTCATCGCTGCCAGATGCCCTGACAATTTTTCCGTCAATTCAGCTCCCGTTATATCCGGAAATCCGGGATAATTCTGTATCTGATGAGCTTTTCTTATCTTATCACTAAGCTTTCTGCTGCCAATCAGTAAAATACTTTTATTTCGTATTTTAGATGTTATGGCTGCAGAAATCCCTGCGGGACCTGTACCTAAAATAGCAATATCATACATTACTCTGCTCCTCCCGGCAATGCTCCATCTATGATTTCATTATACCCAATTCTATTAAATAATACAACAAAAGAGGCTATTGTATCAATACAATAACCTCTCTTTAAATGCTGCTATAATAGTCAGCACATTCTTTTATAATGATTCAACAGCTATCTCAATAGCTCCTCTATCAGTTATCGGATAAACTATGTCTATCCGGCAACTGCCCGGTCATCTCTTATTCTGTTACCGTCTCAACAGCTTCATCATCCTCTACAGCTTCTACAGTATCTTCTACATACTCTGAATCATCTAAAACAGGCTCTGTATCTTCAAAACCGTTTTCCTCATCATCAAAGAAGTTAATTTCCTCCATCTCTGTATCAAGCTTTACGGAACGATATCGCTTCATACCTGTTCCGGCAGGTATCAGCTTACCGATAATAACATTCTCTTTCAGACCGATTAATGGATCAACCTTGCTCTTAATTGCAGCATCCGTCAGCACCTTTGTTGTCTCCTGGAATGAAGCTGCCGACATGAATGAGTCGGTAGCAAGCGAAGCCTTTGTAATACCCAGCATAACCTGTACACCTTCAGCAGGCTTCTTTCCTTCTGCAACAAGCTTCTCGTTTGTATCCTCAAAATCAAGGATATCAACAAGGGTACCCGGCAGATAACTCGAATCACCGTTATCCTCTATTCTTACTTTCTTCAGCATCTGTCTGACAATAATCTCAATATGCTTATCATTGATATCAACACCCTGAAGTCTATATACTCTCTGAACCTCACGAAGCATGTAATCCTGCACGGCACGAACACCCTTAATCTTAAGAATATCATGTGGATTTACCGAACCCTCAGTCAGCTCATCACCCGCTTCAAGCACCTGATCATCAAGTACCTTAATACGTGAACCATAAGGAATCAGGTATGCCTTTGATTCACCTGTCTCATCATTTGTTATAACGACTTCTCGCTTCTTCTTATTGTCTCTAAGCTGTACTTTACCGCCAAACTCAGCGATAATTGCAAGTCCCTTAGGTTTTCTAGCTTCAAACAGCTCCTCAACTCTAGGAAGACCCTGTGTAATATCGTCACCGGCAACACCTCCGGTATGGAATGTTCTCATAGTAAGCTGTGTACCAGGCTCACCAATCGACTGAGCTGCAATAATACCGGCAGCCTCACCTACCTGAACAGGAAGACCTGTTGCCATGTTCGCACCATAACACTTTGCACATACACCAATATGTGATTTACATGTGAGTATTGTTCTGATTTTAAGCCTTGCATCACGTCTTGCCGAACCTGTTTCCGGATCAAGGAACGGAACACCATTTTCATCTACGCCCTTATTAACGATGAGTTCTGCTCTCTTAGGCGTAACCATATGATTAATCTTAACCAGCATATTGCCGTCCTTGTCAAATACAGACTCTGCAGCGTAACGGCCTGTTATTCTCTCTTGGAAGTCTTCAATTACTTCCTTCCCCTCCATGAATGCTTCTACATACATTCCCGGAACAGGCTTGCCAATACTACAATCAGGCTCTCTGATTATCAAATCCTGTGATACATCTACAAGTCTTCTTGTAAGATATCCTGAATCGGCTGTACGAAGAGCCGTATCTGACAGACCCTTACGGGCACCGTGTGCTGAAATAAAATATTCCAGAACGTCAAGGCCTTCACGGAAGTTAGACTTGATAGGTAATTCGATTGTACGGCCTGTCGTATCCGCCATCAGTCCTCGCATACCTGCAAGCTGTTTAATCTGCTGGTTAGAACCACGGGCACCGGAATCAGCCATCATGTAAATATTATTATATTTATCAAGTCCATCAAGAAGCGCCTTGGTAAGAACCTTATCGGCTTCCTCCCAAACCTTAACAACTGAAAGATATCTCTCTTCGTCTGTAAGAAGACCTCTCCTGAACTTCTTTGTAATACCGTCAACCTTATTCTGAGCATCCGAAAGAATCTGCTTCTTTTCATCAGGGACCTTCATATCTGATATTGATACTGAAATAGCTCCTCTTGTTGAATATTTATATCCAATTGCCTTAACATCATCAAGAACTTCAGCAGTTTTTGTAGCTCCATGCGTATTAATACACTTGTCAAGAATTGGCTTTAACTGCTTCTTTCCAACATGGAAATCAATCTCCAGCTTGAGCGCATTTGCAGGATCCTCTCTATCAACAAAGCCAAGATCCTGTGGAATAATCTCATTGAAAAGCAATCTGCCAAGAGTTGTATTGATAACACCCGATACGACTTCCCCTGCAGTTGTTGTTGCGACTCTTCTGACTTTTATCTTTGAATGAAGCGTAATTTCCTTATTCTCATATGCAAGTAATGCTTCGTTCTTTGACTTGAAGAACTTACCTTCACCTAAAGCGCCCTCTTTTTCCATAGTCAGATAGTAAATACCAAGTACCATATCCTGTGAAGGAACTGCAACAGGTGCACCGTCTGAAGGCTTCAAAAGGTTATTTGGTGAAAGCAGAAGGAATCTACATTCAGCCTGAGCCTCAACCGTCAGCGGAAGATGAACAGCCATCTGGTCTCCATCGAAATCGGCATTGTAAGCTGTACAAACAAGCGGATGAAGCTTAATCGCCTTTCCTTCTACAAGGATAGGCTCAAATGCCTGAATACCAAGTCTATGAAGAGTCGGGGCACGGTTCAGCATAACAGGATGCTCTTTAATTACATTTTCAAGAACGTCCCAAACCTCCGGCTCTAACTTCTCTACCATTTTCTTGGCTGCTTTTATATTATTGGCCTTTCCGCTGGCTGTAAGCTCCTTCATAACAAACGGCTTAAACAGCTCAATAGCCATTTCCTTTGGAAGACCACACTGATATATCTTAAGTTCCGGTCCTACAACGATAACAGAACGACCGGAGTAGTCAACTCGCTTACCCAGAAGGTTCTGCCGGAAACGTCCCTGCTTACCCTTTAACATATCAGAGAGTGACTTCAGCGCTCTGTTACCGGGGCCTGTTACTGCACGACCTCTTCTACCGTTATCTATAAGTGCATCCACTGCCTCCTGAAGCATTCTCTTTTCATTTCTTACAATGATATCCGGTGCTCCAAGATCAAGAAGTCTCTTCAAACGATTGTTTCTGTTTATAATTCTTCTATAAAGGTCATTCAGGTCTGATGTTGCAAATCTACCGCCATCAAGCTGTACCATAGGTCTGATATCCGGCGGAATAACAGGAATCACATCCATAATCATCCATTCAGGTCTGTTTTCTGAATTTCTAAATGCCTCTACAACCTCTAATCGCTTGATTATTCTGGTACGCTTCTGACCGCTTGAATTTGCAAGCTCTGCCTTCAGCTCTTCTCCCTCTTTATCAAGGTCTATATTCCGAAGAAGTTCCTGAATAGACTCAGCACCCATACCTGCACGGAATGAACCATAACCGAAGTCTTCCTCCGCCTTTCTATACTCCTGCTCTGTAAGCACCTGCTTAAGAGTAAGATTTGTATTTCCTGGGTCAAGCACAATATAAGAAGCAAAGTATAACACTTTCTCCAGCACTCTTGGAGAGATATCAAGAATAAGTCCCATACGTGAAGGTATCCCCTTGAAATACCATATATGTGACACAGGCGCTGCAAGTTCAATATGTCCCATACGTTCACGACGCACATTGGACTTTGTAACCTCAACTCCACATCTGTCACAAATAATACCTTTATATCTTATCTTCTTATACTTACCACAATGACATTCCCAGTCTTTGCTAGGTCCAAATATTTTCTCACAGAACAAACCATCCTTCTCCGGCTTCAATGTTCTGTAGTTAATGGTCTCCGGCTTTTTTACTTCACCATGTGACCATTCTCTGATTTTATCAGGAGATGCAAGTCCGATTCGAATAGCATCAAAACTTAATGTCTGTTCCTGCTCCGGATTATCAATTTTATATTCTGGCATCTTACACTATCTCCCTTCTTAATATTCATCTAAGTCATCTGAATCATAGTAACCATCTTCATAATAACCATCATCAGATTTTGCCAAAGATGTAAGCTCATCATTCTCGTCCGTTCCTGAGAAGCCTGCTTTTTCAAGCTCTGTTTCATCGGCACTGTTTTTCTCGTCATAAAGTATGGTCTTTACATTTTCATCATATGACTCAATCGTCTCACCAAGATCAACCTCTGTCATATCTTCCTTTACAACTCTTACATCAAGCCCAAGTGACTGGAACTCCTTAAGAAGAACCTTAAAGGATTCAGGAATACCCGGTGTAGGAATATTCTCACCCTTAATGATTGCTTCGTATGTCTTAACACGACCGACTACATCATCAGATTTAACTGTAAGAATCTCCTGCAATGTATATGACGCACCATAAGCCTCAAGAGCCCAAACCTCCATCTCACCAAAACGCTGTCCACCAAACTGCGCTTTACCGCCAAGTGGCTGCTGGGTTACAAGCGAATATGGTCCGGTTGAACGGGCATGAATCTTATCATCAACTAAGTGATGCAGCTTCAGATAATGCATATATCCGATTGTTACAGGACTGTCAAACTCTTCGCCTGTTCTACCGTCTCGAAGCTGAACCTTACCGGTTCTGTTAATAGGAACACCTCTCCACTCTTCTCTGTGGTCTCTGTTTTCGTAGAGATAATCCATAACATCTTTTGCAACTATATCTTTATATTTCTCATAAAACTCTTCCCATTCGGTATTGGCATAATCATTTGCCATCTCAAGAGTATCCATGATATCAAACTCATCGGCTCCATCAAATACAGGAGTTGAAACCTTGAAGCCAAGAACCTGAGATGCAAGTCCAAGGTGGATTTCCAGCACCTGTCCAATATTCATACGTGAAGGAACACCAAGTGGGTTCAGTACAATATCAAGAGGACGTCCGTTTGGAAGAAATGGCATATCTTCTACAGGAAGAACACGAGAAATTACACCCTTGTTACCATGACGACCAGCCATCTTATCTCCTACCTGAATCTTTCTCTTCTGAGCAATATAAACTCTTACAGACTTATTTACCCCGGGCGGGAGCTCATCTCCATTCTCTCTTGTAAATATCTTTGTATCCATAACAACACCAAATGCTCCATGCGGAACCTTAAGTGAAGTATCTCTAACCTCTCTTGCCTTCTCACCAAAGATAGCCCTAAGAAGCCGCTCTTCAGCTGTAAGCTCTGTCTCTCCCTTAGGCGTAACCTTACCAACAAGAATATCACCTGCACGAACCTCGGCACCAATTCGGATAATACCATTCTCATCAAGGTCCTTCAAGGCATCATTTGACAAGCCTGCAAGGTCTCTTGTAATCTCCTCCTGACCAAGCTTTGTATCTCTTGCTTCACATTCATACTCTTCGATATGAATAGATGTATATACATCATCCTGTACAAGTCTCTCACTTAAAAGTACGGCATCCTCATAGTTGTAACCTTCCCATGTCATAAATCCGATAAGCGGATTCTTGCCAAGTGCGATTTCTCCACCTGAGGTTGAAGGACCATCTGCTATAATTTCGCCTGCTTTTACTCTGTCACCCTTAAATACAATAGGTCTCTGGTTCATACAGTTTCCCTGATTGCTTCTTGCAAATTTAATGATATGATAAATGTCCTTTGTATCATCCTCATCTGCCTTTATGCATATTTCAGTGCTGTTTGAATATTCTACAACTCCATCACGCTTTGCAACAACGCACACACCAGAATCAACAGCAGCCTTTGCTTCCATACCTGTACCGACAACGGCTGACTCTGTAATCATAAGAGGAACTGCCTGCCGCTGCATGTTTGAACCCATGAGCGCACGGTTCGCATCGTCGTTTTCAAGGAAAGGAATCATTGATGTAGCCACTGAAAATACCATCTTTGGTGATACGTCCATAAGGTCAACTCTTGACTTAGGAAACTCCGTTGTATCCTCTCTATATCTTCCTGAAACATTGTTGTTTACAAAATGTCCGTCCTCATCAAGCGGTTCATTCGCCTGTGCTACTCTATAATTATCCTCCTCATCCGCTGTAAGATATATAACCTCATCTGTTACTACAGGATTTGAAGGATCTGACTTGTCCAGCTTTCTATATGGCGCCTCGATAAATCCATATTCATTAATACGCGCATAGGTTGCAAGCGAGTTAATAAGACCGATATTCGGGCCTTCAGGTGTCTCAATCGGACACATTCTTCCATAATGAGTATAGTGTACATCTCGAACCTCAAATCCAGCCCTGTCTCTTGACAAACCACCAGGGCCAAGCGCTGATAATCTTCGCTTGTGAGTAAGCTCTGAAAGCGGATTGTTCTGATCCATAAACTGTGACAACTGTGAACTTCCGAAAAATTCCTTTACAGCCGCTGTCACCGGTTTAATATTGATCAGTGACTGAGGCGTAATGGTCTCGATATCCTGTGTTGTCATTCTTTCTCTTACGACTCTCTCAAGTCTTGATAATCCTATTCTATACTGATTCTGAAGCAGCTCACCTACCGCTCTGATTCTTCTGTTTCCAAGGTGGTCGATATCATCCTTTGTTCCGATACCATACTCAAGGTGAATGTTATAATTTATCGAAGCCAAAATATCTTCTTTGGTAATATGCTTTGGAACAAGGTCGTTGACATCTCTTTCAATTGCCGCCTTCAGCTCTGCTTCATCATCATATTCATTTAAAAGCCCCTCAAGCACAGGATAATACACATTCTCATATATACCAGCCTCTGCCGGGTCAAAACCTACATATTTTGCAAGATTAACTACCATATTTGAAAGGACCTTAACATTTCTTTCTTCGGTCTGAATCATTACATATGGTATCGCTGCATCCTGAATTTCAACTGCCAGCTCTCTGGTTACAGTTGTTCCGGCTGTAGCAAGAACCTCTCCGGTAGCAGGATCAACAGCATCTTCCGCAAGTACATGACCTGCTATTCTGTTCTTAAACGCCAGCTTCTTATTAAATTTATAACGTCCTACCTTTGCAAGGTCATAACGTCTTGGATCAAAGAACATGGCATTAATAAGGCTCTCTGCGCTCTCTACGGCAAGAGGCTCGCCCGGACGAATCTTTTTATATAACTCTAATAAACCATCCTGATAATTATCAGATGGATCCTTCTCTATGCTTGCAAGAATCTTCGGTTCCTCGCCAAAAAGTTCTATTATTTCTGCGTTTGAGCCGATACCAAGAGAACGAATGAGTACGGTTATAGGTACTTTTCTTGTTCTGTCAACACGCACATAGAAAACATCATTAGAATCTGTTTCATACTCTAACCATGCTCCACGATTCGGAATAACTGTACATGAATACAAAGTCTTACCGATTTTATCATGTGCAATATCATAATATATACCAGGTGAACGTACTAACTGGCTAACGATTACTCGCTCGGCACCATTAATTACAAATGTACCTGTATCTGTCATAAGAGGAAGGTCGCCCATGAAAATTTCATGCTCAGGCATCTCTTTTGCATCACCGGTTCTAAGTCTTACTTTGACTTTAAGCGGTGCAGCATAAGTTGCATCTCTCTCTTTACACTCTTCAATAGTGTATTTAACATCATCTCTACATAACTGGAAATCCACGAAATCCAAGCTGAGCTGTCCGGTATAGTCCGATATAGGAGAAATATCCTTAAACGCTTCCTTGAGACCATCAGTTAAAAACCACTGATAGGAATTCTTCTGAACCTCAATGAAGTTAGGCATTTCCAATACATCTTTCTGCTTAGAATAGCTCATTCTGATCCCTTTTCCGGATTCAACAGGAATAATTCTGTTTTTTTCCATCGACACATTCACCCCTTGGAATTTATTTTTTAAGCTATTAGTCACTAAAAAGGTACATTTTCGCAAACCAACCCATAATAGTGACATTTTATCATGCTATCACGAAGTTTTGGGATTGTCAATAATTATTCTGGTATTTTTTTGAAATTATTTTTGAATATAACCATACATAAGCATCTATATCATATAAATCTTATTGTTATAT
Source organism: uncultured Coprococcus sp. (assembly GCA_964488185.1). Taxonomy (GTDB): domain Bacteria; phylum Bacillota; class Clostridia; order Lachnospirales; family Lachnospiraceae; genus Coprococcus. Next base: position 13,115 of record CAZATW010000044.1, read on the forward strand.
ATTAAAGAAAATCAAATCTTATTTTAAATATTGACATGATATTTTATATTTTAACTTTTGTGCTTTACTAATCTTTATTAAATCCAATTTTCTGTCTTCGACTGTATGATTGATTAAAATCCTATAACGAATTTCTTTTGTTGATTTCAATTTTCATCGGATGATATTTAGATACTGCATCTTCAAGGTCTATTGACTGGTACAGGTGGTATCCGTCATCGGCCGTCTTTTCAAACAACATGACTTTATTCCGCTTTTTCGTATCACCGGATTTTTTACATTACCTGTCCCGGCTTTGGCTGACTGGTCATATAGATAAAAACGGTTTGACCGATGATGTATCGGTCAAACCGGATTGCTTCATTAAATATAATTGAAATTACTTTAATGTAACCTTAGCGCCTTCTGCCTCTAACTTAGTCTTAGCATCCTCAGCCTCTTCCTTAGAAGCGCCTTCCTTAATAACCTTCGGAGCACCGTCAACAGCGTCCTTAGCTTCCTTAAGACCTAAGCCTGTGAGCTCTCTAACAACCTTAATAACCTTAACCTTGTTAGGACCTACTTCTGTAAGCTCAACATCAAATGAATCCTTCTCCTCTGCTGCTGCACCTGCATCTGCGCCTGCTGCTGCAACTACAACACCAGCTGCTGCTGATACACCAAATTCTTCTTCACATGCCTTCACTAATTCGTTTAACTCTAAAACTGATAAACCTTTGATTACTTCAATAATTTCCTGAGTTGTCATTATTAATTTCCTCCATTAATATAATTTTGTTTAATACGTTTAATTCTAAATAATACAAGCACCTTAAAATTATGCTTCCTGCTGCTCTGCAATCTGCTTGATAACACGAGCAAAATTTGCAATAGGTGACTGCATGCTTCCAAGCAGCTTGGAAATGAGCACTTCTCTTGATGGAATCTTTGAAATAGCTGTTATACCAGCTGCATCATAGAATATTCCTTCAACGACACCGCCCTTAAGCTCAAGAGCTGGTGCATTTTTTGCAAATTCAGCCAAAACTCTTGCTGCTGCAGTAGCATCATCCTTGCAGATAGCAAGTCCTGTAGGACCTTCAAGACATGCCTTAAGTCCGTCGAACTCTGTACCCTCAATAGCGAAGTTGATCATCGTATTCTTATATACCTTGTATATAACACCAGCTTCTCTTAATGTCTTACGAAGCTGTGTATCCTGCTCAACTGTAAGTCCACGGTAATCAACAACAACAGCTGTTGCAGCACCGTCTAGATTAGTCTTAATCTCTTCAACTATCGGCTTCTTAATTTCTACCTTTGCCATAATGCGCCTCCTTATTTTACTAATGACTGCACATAATACAAGAAAGAGCTTCGCTTTACGAAAATCGCGGAGCGTTTTATGTAACAGGAAATTCAATACAACTTTCTATTACATAAGAAAAGCTCTCAAATCCAAAGACTTGAGAGCATATAGTTAAATCTGTGTTAACGATATATTTACTCTTGTATAGTGTCTATCTAAACATTTATCCGGATTATCCGAATTCGTTAGGATAAACGACTATCCTCGGTAGGCGTTTTTCTTCTTATGCCTTTCGGCACCTACTGTCTTCGGCAGTTCATCAGCGATTACTCTATCATTATTTATTCTATCTGTCAAGAGTTATTTTCGTAATTATTCAATTGTTTCATCAACAGCATTTGCTATGGCTTCTGCTATCTTTTCAAAATTATAATCAAACAAATAGTTGTCATAGTCGTTGTTTATAAACCCTGTTTCTATCAGTATTGCCGGCATACTGCTCCTTCTAAGTACAGCCAAATCCTTTCTTTCATCCACATTTATATTCCGAAAGCCCAGCTTTTCAAGCTCGGAATTCACCGCCCTTGCCAACTCCCCCTGAACACCGCTGTCCGTATAAACAAGTGTCTGGACACCTCCATACTGGTTTGGCGTAGGAGACGAATTTCTATGAAGGGATATCAAATAATCGGCGCCTGCCTCATTTGCAATCTGTGCCTTTCTTGTAGGAGAATCATAAACATCTGCCGTCCTTGTATACTCAACATCAAAACCTCTGCCTGCAAGGGCATCTCCCAGCGCAAGTGCCAGATTCAGATTATCTGCTTTTTCTGTACGTCCATTGTACACAGCACCATTATCAAAACCGCCATGGCCGGCATCAATCATTATTTTTGTTGCCATATTTGCCTCTCTTTTTCTATTATATGTATATTTTATGTTGTATTGCTTAAAAATGTTATTTCTTATTAATTTACTTGAAACCTTTTGCCACATGACTTATTATAAGGATACATTGAGAAACGATTATAAACAAAGGCTTACAGCAGTAATAAGCAGTACTGTTATATTGCCTTCATATGAAAAGGGGGAAAATTAAATGAATCTGAAAAACATCAAAAAATTGTTTCTGGTTATGTGTCTTCTTTCATTTGCTGCCTTATGCACGGGCTGCGGTGAAAAGCTAAAAGCAGACATAAAAGTCCGTTCTGCAACAACTGCTGACTATTCTTTTTCAGCAGGTATCGACGATGAAATGTTACAGGCACTGGCAACCGTAACCGAAACATCCACACAAGAAATTATTAATCAGTTCGTAAAAGGAGGCTGCACATATTCTACCGAGGAATCTAACGGCATAACCTATCATGTCTTTACAGTAAGCGGTAAAAAAGCAAAGCTCAGTCAAATTGAAGATGCGCTTGAAGAAATGGGATACACAAATGTATGTCTGAAAAAGGATTACTTTTTCGCCACATACGACCCGGAATACATTTCTGTCGCAACAGAAGATATTGAAGAGCTAATGGATGAATTTACCAAAGAAACAGGTATTGATGCTTCAAATTTCCACTACTACCAGACAATTTCAATACAGCTTAGGGGAAATATTAAAAACACCAACGGTAAGGTCAGCAAGAGCAATAAGAAATGTGTAACCTGGACATATAAAAATTTTAAGAAAGCCAAAAATTTCTATGCTTCGACCTCATCGACCAAAAAGACTGCCACGGTTAAAAATATTAAAAACGGCAGAAGCTATAAGATAGGAAAAAAGGGCAAGGTCATTAAAATTGCAAATGCCTCAAGTGCTGCACGCATCACCCTAAACGGAAAGACAATAAAGAACGGCAGAATCATCAAGAAGGCGGGCAGATACAGCCTTACTATATGGAGCAAAACCGGAAAATGCAAAACAATTACCTTCAAAATAACGAAATAGCTTGATATTTCTTATATTGAAGCAATTATACATTAAAACAAAGGAGACTAATTATGTGGGCATACGAGAGTAATTTTTATCAGATTTATCCATTGGGCTTTACAGGAGCACCATTTGAAAATGACGGGGTTCTTACCTCAAGAATATTGAAGGTAAATGACTGGATTCCTCATATCCAAAAGCTGAATTGCAATGCTATTTATTTTTCACCAATCTTTGAATCGGATACACATGGCTACAACACCAGAGATTATACCAAGATTGACTGCCGATTAGGTACAAATGAGGATTTTGCAGAGGTTGCAAAAAATCTGCACGATGCCGGAATCAAAATCGTTCTGGACGGTGTATTTAATCATGTGGGTCGTGGCTTCTGGGCATTTCAGGATGTTCTTGAGAAGAGATGGGATTCACCATACAAGGATTGGTTCAATATCAGCTTTGACGGAAACTCAAATTATAACGACGGTCTTTGGTATGAGGGCTGGGAAGGAAACTACGACCTTGTAAAGCTGAATCTGCGTAACGAGGAAGTGATACAGCACATCTTCTCAGCGATTAAAGGATGGATTGAGGAATTTGATATAGATGGTCTGAGACTCGATGTCGCATACTGCCTCGACCACGATTTCTTAAGAAGGCTTCGCCAGTATTGTGACAGCTTAAAACCTGACTTCCTGTTACTGGGTGAGCTGCTTCACGGCGATTACAATGTATTTGTAAACGATGCCATGCTGCATAGCTGTACAAACTACAACTGCTACAAAGGACTTTATTCCAGCTTTAATTCCATGAATATGTTTGAAATCATACATTCACTACTCCGCCAGTTCGGACCGGAGCAATGGACACTTTATAAGGGAAAGCATTTCCTGAATTTCGTTGATAACCACGATGTAACAAGAGTTGCAAGCATATTAACAAATGAGAAGCATCTCCCGCTTATATATGCCATTTGCTATGGTATGCCGGGTATGCCTTGTGTCTATTACGGGAGTGAATGGGGTGCAAAAGCAGAGAAGAGCCAGGGTGACCCTGCACTTCGTGCATGCTTTGATAAGCCTGAATACAACGAGCTTAGTGAATGGATAAGCAAGCTGGGAAAAGCTCACATGAACAGTAATGCGCTTTGCTATGGCGATTTCCGTTCCGTTGTACTGACAAATAAGCAGTGCATTTTTGAAAGAAAAACGGATAGTGAGCGTGTCCTGGTTGCCATCAATGCAGATGAAAATGAGTACACAGCGCACTTTGATGCAGGCTGTGGCACGGCAGTTGATTTGATTACCGGAGAACCACACGACTTTGGCGGAGGAAGCACATTGCCACCATACTCAGCTTACTTCTGGAAAATGGAAAAGTAGATTTGAAATAAATAGGAGGAATATATTGTTTATATTGTTTCGTGCATTGCACCTGAAAATACAATATAAGCAATGATTCCTCCTAATTTATTTATATTTATTTACTGTTACATTGCCTTGTTCCTGTGAATGCAGCAAAAAAGCAATCTGGTTCTACCGTTCTTTTGTTTGATTAGCCCACTACTTAAACCACAGGTTTATATCGACTTCACCTTCAATTCCCGGAACTGTGCCCTCACTTGTATACTGCCATCCGGTAAATTTATATGGGAAATCAGGCACATTCGCATACTGGGCAAGCCACAGCTCATATTCACCAAGCCTGTCCATATCAAGGCTTGCGGCAAACCAGTTTCTGTTTGCATATATCATCGGAGTATAACCCGCTTCTTTTATGGTTTCGCAGAAACCGACGATTCCGTCTGTTCTTTCCGCTATGGTTATATTGTTTCCGCGGGCATCCTCTGCTTCTACCTGTTCTGTATCTATAACAATCGGATAGGTTATATTCATGTCTTTAATCTGTTTTAACACAAATTCTGCTTCTTCAACACCCTCTTCATAGCTTATGGCCTGTGAGAAAAAATATACACCTGCATCAACAGCATATCCGGTTACATTCTGTTTATTCTCTTCAAAAGAAGAATCCAATTCAATGGCACCGGAGCCATAGCCCCTGTAGCCTACACGCAGCATAACAAAATCAACAGCATGTGATAATGAGAGGGTCTCCCAGTCTATTTCTCCCTGAAATGAAGATACGTCAATACCCACCAGTGTATCATCTATTGTATCATCTGAATAATGCATATATCCGTCATCGGCTATCAGAAAACGCTCCAAATCATAATTATGACGTTCTACCTTATCACTGATCTTATAAAGCGTCGCCTCTTCCCTGTCTCCACCAACCATTATGTAACTGGCATGTATAAAATTCCAATAATTCTCATACGCCAAATCTGTAAGCTCTCCATCCGTAAGCTCATATCCTGATACATACTCCGTAACAGGTGAAGGTTTGGAATGTGTTACATTCATCCTCTGTCCTATGAAAATTCCTATTATTAATCCGAGCACAAGTCCGGCTACGCCAAATATCGCACACCAAACTCTTGTATAAAGCTGTATTCTTCTTTTATCCATAATCTTTATCCTGTATGCTAAACACAAAAGTATCCACTCCGTATAGCTAAGGGTTCACATTATACCTTATCTATAAAATGCTCTGTTCCCAGCCGCAAATGTATAATTTTGTCATATTTCTTCTTGATTGCATGTTTATACTTATCAGCAGTTTTTTTGGAGAACATATACTCCAAATCATCGTACTTCAGAATGGAACCATCATACAGTATTTTGTATTTGATATTCCAGTCATACATCAGGCTTGTGCAGTTATCGATACTAACCTTAACATGTGTGCCTTTAATCTTGCCTGTACGTATCAGCCTGTTCCAAAGTTTCTTTCCTTTAGAATTTTTGATATCAAATACCACTTCCGCTCCAGGAAATTTTATCCAGATTTCATTCAGAAATTCCTTTAGCCTGTTTTTATCAAAGTATTTCATGATATCAAGACAGACAAATAAAATTGCCTGGTTTTGTGATTTCCTTATTTGATCCAGCCAAGTGTAATCAAATATGGATTTGTCAATATTCTGCTCTCTGTCACGAGACTCCAGATATTTTCTACGAAGCTCTATTTTCTCCGGCAGGTCTACATTATACCACTTTATCCTGCCATTATCTACTCTGGAAAACATGGTATCAAGTCCGCCCCCAACATTTACCACAACTCCATTTGCATATCTCATAATAAATTGTCTGACCCGCTCATCCATAGCAACAATACGCTCCATCATAACAGCTTTTCCATATGTATTATATTGTGCATTGATGGCCTTATGTTGTGCGCCAACCTTCTCTGCCAATCGGATGGTCTCATTGTCGGAAAACAATTTTGAATATCTCTGGGCAAGTACTGTTCTTATCCATACTGAATGAATGATATCTTCGCCAACCGTCTGTTTTTCATCCATAACACATTCTTGTATCTTTTGTATAATCGTACGACATTCAGGAATATGTGGATGTTCTATATAATCGTGTACAACCGAATAAAATTCATAATACTGTATCTTTACCTGAATTTTTTTTACCTTTTCATATAACCTTCTGGCATAGGCGTTCATCAAATCATTTGCTATGGTAAATATCGCCATTTCGTCACATATATCAGTCAAATCCGCATAAATCGGACTGCTATACTCTACCTTTCCTGCCATATCCCTGACCCAATAAAGTCTGAGAAATGTCTTTATCTCAGGCGTAAAATAATAATGATAGGATTCCTGCTTTCGATTCAAAAGCGTCTGTTCCAGTTCTTTATCAAGGAATTCCGTATCCATAACAGGCGAAACAAGTACCAGTTTATTGGGTCTTCTATATCCTCCATTCCATGCAATCAGTGCCATGGAAAGTACAAGACCGGCTCCCGATTCTTCTCCGATTAGCACAATTCTCTCAACGGACTCATCATGACATATCTTTGAATATGCGCCCATAAGCATCTTAAAGACATCTGCTGCCGAATGTTCAGGTGCAAGTGGGTATATCGGAACGGCTGCACCATAACCGGTCTTCTCCACCATGTCAAATACAAACTTCCACTGCTTCTCATTGATTTGATTACAATACCCTCCACCATGAAGATAATAAAAATATCTGTTTACAGGTTTATTTTTGGGTTTTATATAAAAACAGACACCGTCGTTTTCAAATACGGACTTAATATCCAGATTATCTTTAGTCAGGGAAGGAGGATTGTAATCCTCTCTTCGCCTTCTCTTAAGAATTTTCTTCTGTATATCACCTGCTCGCATATGCTTATCATCCAGCATAATACCTTTTATTCTTTCAACCTTCATCGTTATATTATTCTGACTACTCATAAGCGGTTTCCATCCTGCCCTCTATACAGCAAATATCCATGCAACGCATTTTTCAATTAATACTATATTTATTTTCACATAACTTTGAATTATTATCAAGACATATGATAAATATATTTTTTTGTTGCAATAAATTCATTTTATGGTATCATGTGACGTGAATTGTTGTTTAATTGTTGTTTAATTGTTATTTTTTGTGAGGTGACGATATGAACATTACGATGCTGAAAAGCAAGATACACAGAGCGGTTGTAACACAGGCCGAGCTAAACTATGTAGGCAGCATAACAGTTGATTCAGATTTATTAAAAGAAGCCGGCATACTGGAATATGAAATGGTACAGATTGTTGACATTGAAAATGGCAACCGATTCGAGACATACACCATCGCAGGTGAACCGGGTTCAGGCGTTATGTGTTTAAACGGAGCCGCTGCCAGACAGGTACAGGTTGGCGACCATATCATTATCATGTGTTACGCAACCATGACCCCTGACGAAGCAAAGACTCATCTCCCTAAAGTTTTATTTGTAAACGAAGATAACAGCATTTCCCGTATTACAACATATGAAAAGCATGGAGAGATATGTGGCTAGTCTTCCCATGGACGTATACGGTATCTTGCACCGATACTGTCACATATCCTCTTACATTCTTCCTCTTCTTCTTTTGAGATGGTTGTCCCAACGGTTGTCATCACTACCGTCGGCACATATGCTACACAAGACTTTGCAAATTCCAGCATAGCTCCAAATGATTGATCTCCGAATTTACTTCTGACCAGTTCATGGTATCTTTCTGCATTCGGAGTATTGAGACTGATTGATACCGTATCGATAAGTCCCTGAAACAATGGTGCTATATTCTTCCCATTTACAAGATTTCCAAGACCATTTGTATTGATTCTAATTTTCTTGTTATATTTCGCCTTAACAAATGCCGCCACCTCGAGCAGTACATCAAGTGCTTCTGTCGGTTCTCCAAACCCACAAAAAACGACCTCGTCATAATCATCCAGATTAAACTTTGAAAATTCTGCTTTTATCTCCTTGGCTGACGGCTCTCTCTCAAGCCACAGGCTGCCCGACTCCCCTACATGGTCCTTCGCCTGCCTCAAACAGAAGGTACATGCACATGGGCACTTATTTGTCAGATTAACATACAAATTATGATGAACCTTATATAAAATTTCCATCTCACTATTTATCGGCAGCTACCGATTTCCTCCTAGTATAATAATGGTGTAGTCAAACAAGACTACTCAGTTAATAAGTTTCT
>CAZATW010000045.1:0-21769 GCA_964488185.1 uncultured Coprococcus sp.
TTAACCTTTGCACGAAGTCCTTCTGAATATGACTTTCTGAATACTTCCTTTACTGTGTTTGTATATGGATCATACTCTGTCTCAACAAATGTGAAACCGTTAATTCTTGAAATAATCTGAGCAGCGTCTTTTCCAAGACCATTCAGTATAACTCGAAGTGGCTCTTTACGAACCTTGTTTGCCTTCTCTGCAATACCAATAGCACCTTCAGCAGCTGCAAATGACTCATGACCTGCTAAGAAGCAGAAGCACTTTGTCTCCTCTTCAAGGAGCATCTTTCCAAGGTTACCATGTCCAAGACCAACCTTACGCGTATCAGCAACTGAACCCGGGATACAGAATGACTGAAGTCCCTCACCGATTGCTGCCGCAGCATCAGCTGCCTTTCTGCAATTCTTCTTAATAGCGATTGCAGCACCTACTGTATAAGCCCAGCAGGCATTTTCAAAACAGATAGGCTGAATGCCTTTTACCTGATTATATACATCTAAGCCAGCATCCTTCGTAATCTTCTCTGCTTCTTCGATAGAGGAGATACCGTAGCTGTTTAATACTTCATTAATCTGATTAATTCTTCTTTCATATGATTCAAATAATGCCATTGTTTCGTTACCTCCTTCTATTATTTCTCTATCTCTTTGTCTGTACGTGGGTCGATAAGCTTTGCAGCATCTGCAACACGTCCGTACTGACCACAAGACTTCTCATAAGCTGTATTAGGATCATCACCCTTCTTGATGAAGTCTGTCATCTTACCAAGATTTACAAACTTATATCCGATAATAAGACCTTCCTCATCCAAAGCAATGGCATTTACATAACCTTCAGCCATTTCGAGATATCTAGGGCCCTTCTTTAAGGTTCCATACATAGTACCAACCTGGGAACGAAGTCCTTTACCAAGATCCTCAAGACCTGCTCCGATTGCAAGACCATCCTCTGAAAATGCACTCTGTGAACGTCCGTATACAATCTGAAGGAATAACTCTCTCATAGCTGTGTTAATAGCATCACAAACTAAGTCTGTATTAAGGGCTTCCATAACAGTTAATCCCGGAAGAATCTCAGCTGCCATAGCTGCTGAATGCGTCATACCTGAACAACCAATGGTCTCAACTAAAGCTTCCTGAATAATACCCTCTTTTACATTCAATGTTAACTTGCAGGCACCCTGCTGTGGTGCACACCAGCCAATACCATGTGTAAATCCGGAAATGTCCTTAACTTCTTTTGCCTGAACCCATTTTGCTTCCTCAGGTATTGGTGCACATCCATGATGTACGCCCTGAGCAACCGGGCACATGTTTTCAACTTCCTGTGAATAAATCATTGTTTATCTCCTTTCAAATATAAAAGTCTAAAAAGCGGTTTAGAAAATTTTAGAAATTCAAACCATCAGACATATTTTCTCATAAAATAACAATTAAGTCCATAGCTTATTGAAAAAAAATATCTATAACTTTTCTGCTCCTCCAGCCTTCAAACAACATATACAGCATAGCACCTTACTGATTTATGAAAATGAACCTGATACTTGTTTTAAATTCAGCCTATACTTGTTTTAAATTGTATATAGCTTGTTTTAAAAAATTATTGTATACTGAATAAAATTATTTTACGAGGTAAATACACCATGAAACTAATAGATATGCATATACACACAACTACATCTGACGGTTCCTTCACGCCATCCGAGGTATGCCGGCTGGCTATCGATAAAGACCTTGCAGCCATAGCGATCACCGACCATGATACTGTTGACGGTATAGCCGAAGCATTAGCCTATGTCAAGGAAAACAACAGTCTGCTTGAGGTAATACCCGGTATAGAATTATCATCCATTTATAATGGAACGGAAATCCATATTCTTGGTTATTATATGGATTACACAAACCCCGAACTGAATAAACGTCTCAATGAAGTAAAGCTTGCACGTCTGAATAGAAATCTTGCGATGTGCAGCTTATTTCAAAAGGATGGTATGGATATGACACTGGAGAAGCTTCAGGCAGGTCATCCCGACACCGTCATAACAAGAGCACATTTTGCCCGCGTCCTGATAGAAGAAGGTATCTGTAAAAATAAAGAGCAGGCATTTAAGAAATACCTCAATCCCAACTGTAAATACTATATACCTGTTCCTGATATGAGTAGTGAGGAAGCCATAGAATTAATTTCCGCATATGGCAAAGCTTCCTTTGTTGCCCATCCGCTTCTTTATCATATGAGCGACAGTAAAATTGATGAAATGATAGCCTATTTTGCAGAAAAGGGGTTAACCGGTGTAGAAGTCTATCACTCTACAACAAATTCCTATGACAGCGGCAAGCTTCGCAATATTGCCGCAAAATACAATCTCCTTACTTCAGGCGGCAGCGACTTCCACGGTGTTATCAAGCCTGACATCAGCATTGGCTCAGGCAGAGGAAACCTTCGTGTCACACTCCAACACCTGACAAACCTCAAAGAACACTGCGGCATAAAATAACAGCATAGCATCTGCAATGGTACAAATCAAAAAGCAGTAATGATTTAAAGTAAGCTTTATCTCATTACTGCTTTTTACTAAGAAACCGTTATTATACCGTCCGTTTTTTATTTCTCTACTGCACTATCCTGTTTTTCAAGCTCGGCTACTGCATTCTTGTGCATTGGAATACGGCAGTTTCTGTTATTTCCAAATTCAACAATAATTGTTGTATCATCTACAATATCCAAAATCGTTCCATAGAAACCACTTGTCGTCATAATATTATCACCAGGTGCCATCTGACTTTGCATTTCCTCTGTCTTTGCCTTCTGCTTCTTCTGCGGTCTAATCATCATAAAGTAGATAATCGCTACAAAAATAGCGATATAAAAAACTATAAATATCACAGAACTTGAACTGCTTCCGGTTGTTTCTGCTCCTGACCCATCTAAAATCATACTTAATGTATTCATGTAATTATTCTCCTTTAATCATTTATTGTTAAACGGTCTATCATGGACTTTTTATAGGTCTGAAAAGAGCCTTCCTCAATAGCCTGTCTAATCTCTTTCATCATATTATTATAAAAATACAAATTATGCAAGACACAAATTCTCATACCCAGCATCTCATTTGCCTTAAGAAGATGCCTGATATAGGCTCTGCTGTAATGCTTACATGCAGGACACTGGCATCCCTCTTCAATCGGTCTGTCGTCCAGCTCAAACTTTGCATTTTTCAAATTTAATTTACCGGCTTTTGTATATACATGGGCATGGCGGCCATTTCTTGACGGGTATACACAATCAAAAAAATCTACGCCTCTGTCAACTGCCTCCAGAATATTCACAGGAGTTCCTACACCCATAAGATATGTCGGTTTGTTCTCTGGAAGATGTGGTACCGTAACATCAAGTATATGATACATCTCCGCAGCCGTCTCTCCGACTGCCAGACCACCAATGGCATAACCATCAAGGTTCAATTCACTTATACGTTTTGCATGCTCGATACGAATATCGTCATATATCGCTCCCTGATTTATTCCAAACAGCATCTGATTTTTATTAATTGTATCATCAAGATTGTTCAGTCTTGTCATCTCTGTTTTACAACGCTCAAGCCATCTTGTGGTTCTTGCAACGGAATTTTCTACATAACCTCTGTCAGCAAGAGCAGGAATACATTCATCAAATGCCATCGCTATGGTTGATGCCAGATTTGACTGTATCTGCATGCTTTCTTCCGGTCCCATAAATATCTTACGGCCATCAACATGAGAATGAAAAGAAACGCCCTCTTCTTTTATTTTTCTTAGCCCGGCAAGAGAAAATACCTGAAATCCTCCTGAGTCTGTGAGAATGGGTCTGTCCCAATACATAAACTTATGTAAACCACCCATCTTCTTAACGACATCATCGCCTGGTCTTACATGAAGATGATATGTATTTGAAAGCTGAACCTGACAACCTATCTCTTTTAAATCAGTTGTTGCAACGGCCCCTTTTATAGCGGCGGCAGTTCCCACATTCATAAATACAGGTGTTTCAACTGTTCCATGTACCGTCTCAAAGGTTGCCCTTTTTGCTCTGCCATCCTTGCAAATAATTTTGTACATTTTTGATACTCCTTTTGAACTGTATCGACGCGAATAGAACCCCGACACAAAATCTACTAAAGATATATAATGCCTTAAATCAACTCATTTTGCAAGTATGTCATTAACAAAGTTCAAAATAGTCGTTATAAAAATGATGTAATGGATAGCTTAATAGTAAACTAAGATGGGAAATGTATACTCCTCTTACACATTTCCCATCCTTTATACAAATGCATCAATTAAAGATTGATGATAACTGATTTTGGTTATTATATGACATAGAGCCTGTTTACATACGCTCTGTGCTTCTTTTACCGCTTACTCTGAAGTGTTGCTGTAACGGTATCTTTCTCATAGTTACCGTTATAATTTCTATAATATTCTATTTTCACTTCATCTCCTACTTTATGACTTACTACCATATCATGCAGCGTATCCATATCTGATACTTCTGTTCCGTCAAAGCCGATTATGATATCCCCTGACTGAAGACCACATTCTTCTGCTGCCGAGTCTTTTTCTACAGAGGAAATATATATTCCTTTCGGCATACTCAGAAGCTCTGAGTATTCATCTGTAATCGTCTGCGCTGATATTCCTAGGAATGCCTCTCCTGACTGGGTCTGGTCTGGTGTGGTAGTATCCGATTCAATCAAGTCATTTATAATATTCTGTATATCAGATATCGGAAGTGCGTAGCCCATGCCTTCAACCGTACTGTCTACATACTTTGCAGTATTAATTCCAATCAGCTCTCCGCTCATATTTACAAGGGCACCGCCACTATTGCCAGGATTGATGGCCGCATCCGTCTGAAGAACCTCTACGATTCCATCTGATACGCTAATCTCTCTTTCAAGTGCACTGATATAACCAACGGTAACAGACTGTCCATAGCCTAAAGCATTTCCGATTGCTATACATGGGTCTCCAACCCTGAGAGAATCTGATGAGCCCACCTGTATTTCTTTTATTTGCTCCAATGTATCCTCATCTATATCCTCTAATTTTACAAGTACAATAGCTGTATCATGCTGTTCATCATATCCTTTAACAGTAGCCTCCGCAGTCTTGTCATCGATAAATGATACAGAAAGTTCCTTTGCATCCTCAACGACATGATAATTTGTTACAACATATAAATATTTTTCATCCTTTCCAATAATAATACCTGAGCCTGCTCCCGGTGTCTCTGATTCATATGAGTTAAACCAGTAATCATATGTGGTTACATATGTGCCTGTTATGGAAACGATGGAGGGCATAACCTTCTCGGCTACATCAGCTACATCATAGGATACCGCATCCGTAGTTTCGCCTGATGTCGGCTCCAAATACGGCTTGTCTGATTTTTCTTCTGTGTTTTCTTCAGCAGGTGCACTCGCTTCTGCTGCCTGTTCATTATTATTTCTGCTGCCTGTCAGGCTGTCTGCTGTCAGCTTAACGCCCCAGAAGGCAACACCCGCTATCAGTCCAAATAGCACAGCTGCGGCTGAAACCTGCAACAATTTTATTCCAAAACCCGGTTTTTTATTTGACTTTTTTTTATCTTTTTTATTTTTATCAGGTGATGGATTTTTCTCTAGTTTCTCATTTTCTTCATCATTATGTGAAACTGTCTGTGTCATATCCTGCTTTGGCTGTTCCATACGCTGGCTTGCATACCATGCAGTCATTCCGTTTACATTATTGTTCAAATTGTTGCAGCCGTTATTTCCCTGATATATTCCATAGTTATTATATGAACCATAGCTCATCTGTCCACTATAGTCTGGCTGCACTCCGTAACTATGCTGCATTTCATAATTCGGCTGCATTCCGGTACTATGCTGTATTCCATTTCCATACTGCAGCTCTTGGCTCTGCTGTACCTCTTGGTTCTGCTGTACCTCTTGGTTCTGCTGCACCTCTTGGTTCTGCTGTACGTCTTGGCTCTGCTGTACCTCTTGGCTCTGCTGTACTTCGTAATCTTGCTGTGTTCCGTCGTCTCTTCGTTCATCTCTATTGCTATTTTCCATAATCTGCGTGTCCTTTCATATCATTCTTATGTTCTGTTTGTAATCAGCTTGCAAATTTGCGATATTTCTTCTTTACAGTAACTAATATAATCATCAAATGTGACATAAATGTGTTTTTCATGTTTAAAAAATTTGAACTATAACCGCCTTGTTTTAACCGTCATATTACTATATAATTCAGATGAAACATATAAATACGATGCACAGATGAAATAAAAAATATACAAATAGCAATAATAAATCAAAACAGCGAGGAGCAATTATGTTTAGAATATGGGGCAAATTAATGAAAAACAACAAATTAATAAAAGACACTGTTATCTGTATCGACGACCCGGAGATGACAAGAACAAAGAAGGTATATAAAGCATTGTCTGATATATGTTATGAATTTAATCTGGCACAGCCTGTCTGGTTGAAGAAAAATCAGGAAGACTTTATTATACATGCAAGGACACGCTTTACCTCTGATAATTTTATTGAAGCCATAGATTTTGACTACCTTGATTTTCAGGTTATAGAGGAGGAATATTGATTATGTTTGTTGTCCAAAATATCAGCAAAAGCTATGGCAGCAAAAAAATATTATCCAATATTTCCCTGGAAGTAAAACCCGGCATATGCATCGGACTGCTTGGCATTAATGGTTCCGGGAAGTCTACACTTTTAAATATACTTGCAGGCTGCATGAAACCGGATTCAGGAAATTACTATTTTGACGGTAAAGGCAGCTTAAGCTATCTTCCACAGGAAAATCCACTCATTGACGATTTGACAGCACTTGACAATATAAAGCTTTGGTATAAGGGCACTGCAAAATATATAATGAGTGATAAAAATAAGCTTATATTTTCACAGTTAGGTGTAGATACATTTTTGAAGAAAAAAGTTAAGGCACTTTCAGGTGGGATGAAAAAAAGACTCAGCCTTTCGATAGCTTTAATAAATGACCCCGATTTAATACTTCTTGACGAACCTCTGTCTGCCCTTGACATGTTATGTAAACAAGGCATCATAAAATGTCTGCAGGGCTTTCTAACAGGTGGAGGCAGTATCCTTATAGCAACACATGAAACGTCGGCTCTGGATATCTGCAATCGGATATATTTATTAAAAGGCGGTGCACTACATCCGATATATAACAAAGACAAGGGAGACCGGACGCTTACCGAAGAAGACTTTTGTCATATATTGTTATCATAATCTGATGCTTTTCATGACCTGTTGCTTATCACTCAAAGAAACGAGGAATAACTATGCTTACCAAGCTTATCATATCGGATTTTAAAAGAATACGTCAGCTTATAATTCCATTTATCTTGATATTTGCTGTCCTTCTTTCTATAATGATTATCCTTGTAATGAACTCAGATAAACTTGTGTATAAAAGTAAATCCGAAGTTATAAATATCGGTATCATTATGCAGGCTGACTCCGCCTATTCAAAATCCGCCTATGACTTAATATCAAACATGGACAGCTATAAAAGTACATGTGAATTTATCAATATTCATTCAAAAGACGAAGGAATTGAGGCACTTGATAACGGTTTGATAAATGCACTCATTATTGTTCCTGACAACATTATAAGCAGTATTATAGACGGAACAAATACCCCTGTTGAGGTAATCTATCCGGAAGACGGCAGCCTGCAGACATTCATATTAAATGAATTATTTGTCTCAACATCATCCCTGTTAGGAACGTCACAGGCTGCAATCTATTCCGTGCTCTCACTTTGCAGGGAGCTGGACATTTCAGAAAATGACTACCAGCAGGCAAGTGCTGAGATAAATCGTTTATTCCTTAACCATGTTCTGTCACGAACGGATTTATTTGAAACGGAGGAGCTGCATGTAACGGGTAACTATACGGTTATAGAACACTATACTGCTGCCCTTATATTCCTGTTATTATCACTAAGCAGCATTATGTTTATGTCCTTCTTCAGGTCTCACAATCAGGCTGTAATAAACCTTCTTAAAGCAAATGGCATTAACAGGTTCCATACAGCACTGAGCCAGTTCATTTCCGTATGGAGTGTTTTATATCTGTTTTATATGGTTATTTACATTCTGTTTGGAATCATATCCAAGCTCAACAGCTTATTTTCAGTTTACATAAATCTTAGGGGATTTATTGTTGGTATCCTATTATCTGCCATTATAGCTGCAACAGCCACAATCATCAGCAAGCTTCCTGTCTCGCTGTCAGGCTGCTCATTACTGTTATTTGTATTTATCCTGATTATAGCTTATACCGGTGGTCTAATAGTACCTGAATTACTTTTACCTAAGATATTTGGAAACATATGTCCATATACACCGGGTAATGCCATAGTACATTTATTATGCAAATGTATTTATAACTATTAAAAGATTATGGGTTGCCTTTATCAACCCAATTATTGATACAGGGAGGAAATATGATTACATATATCAGAGCACTTGGAATATTTATAAAAAGAGCATTATGTAAACCATTTACAGCTATACTGATGCTGTTCATACCTCTCTCGGCAATTCTCGTTCATTTGATACCTCAAAAGGATATGTCTACTACCATAGAAATAGGTATATATATTGAAAATCCTGACGGCTACGCGTATGCCCTTACCAATAAACTTGCAAAAGAAACTGGAGGTTTTGTATTTGTAATATGCGACAGTCAGGAAGAGCTTATCCATCATGTTTCTTCAGGTAAATTTGACTGCGGATTTATTCTGCCTGACGGATATACGGAAACTTTTGTAAACGTCAAGACCGAAAATAAACTTAAAATGTATACCTCCCCTTCCTCCATGTTTCAATATATTGCATTGGAGAAGCTGTATGGAAATATGCTCGAAATATATGCCCCACTGATGACCAATCAATATATATCAGCGAATTTCGGTGAATCCTATGATGACTATATAAATGAACAATTTGATAAATATATGAATAATAATGCTGTTTTTACAATCAATGTCACGGGAAATCATAGATTTACTACAGCAAAACAGAAGCTGAACACATTTCCTGCATATGAACTGATTGGACTGTTGATATTTATTTGCAGTCTTCTTGGTGTGCTTAATTACATGAAGGATGAAAGCTGCCATTCCTATGACAGGCTATCCAGCGGAAATAAACTCATATACTGCATCATAAATATAGCTGCCGGAGTAATTCCGGCAGCCCTAATTAGTTCTGTCACTTTAATTATATATGATTCTTCTATCAATGCCCCTAAGCTCCTGCTTCACATGCTTGCATACATGGTAATTTGCATACTGTACAGTCTAATCTACAGACTTATATTCAAAAAATATGCGGTATATCAGGCAGTGCTGCCTATAATCATCACGCTGGCACTGCTGCTCACACCGACATTTATAAACATAACCGAATATGTACCGGCCTTAAAGTATCTATCCATGCTCTTCGCACCATACTTTTTCTAAAGGGTAAATGATATTCAGTTAATCAGCAAAATTTATCTCCCATCTGCTCAATGACAGCTCTGGCTGATGTAGCTTCTATAATCTGTTTTTCTACATAGCCATAAGCATTTACAGGTATATATGCTTCAAACGCTACATCACTTGTATATTCCGTATTTTCTATATGCACATCATTGGAATTCAGCAAATACTGAATTTTACCCGAATCGTTATAATTGGTCGTTATTTTAACTACCTTTACAAGCCTCATGGTCTTAACGCCTGCATCATCAAGAGCCAGCTTCGCAGCTTCCGTATATGCCCTTACCAGTCCTCCTGTTCCAAGCAGTGTACCGCCAAAATATCTTGTAACAACAATACATATATCAACTACATTCCGTCCTGTTATCACCTCAAGTATAGGCTTCCCCGCTGTTCCCTGCGGCTCTCCGTCATCGGAGAACCTGTATAACGTATTTTCATTTCCTATGGCAAATGCAAAGCAATGATGTCTGGCATCATAATGCTTCTTTTTAATTGACTCTACAAATGCATATGCCTCTTCTTCACTTTTTACCGGAACTGCATATCCTATAAATCTTGATTTCTTTTCTACTATTTCATCCTTCCCGGAGTCCATAATCGTATTATATTTTTCTATCATTTCTTCTCCGAGTTGCTGCTAAGAAGCTTACTAAGCTCATCCATAAAGGTGTTAACGTCTTTAAATTCCCTATATACAGACGCAAATCTTACATAAGCAACCTGATCCAAATCCTTTATCTTATCCATTACAATCTCACCTATGGTTGTACTTTCGATTTCCTTGACCTCCATATTGAAAATTGTATTTTCGATTTCATCTATACATTTGGTAAGCTTCTCAAATGGAACAGGTCTCTTATGACAAGATTTAATAACACCGGATTCAATCTTGGACCTGTCATAAGTTTCTCTGTTCTTATCCTTTTTTATAACAATAAGCGGTATGGTTTCGACCTTCTCATAGGTAGTAAATCTTCTGCCGCAGGCATCACACTGCCTTCTTCTTCTTATAGAACTACCATCATCAGCAGGTCTTGAATCTATCACTCTTGTGTCGTCCTTGTTACAAAACTGGCATCTCATACTGCAAATCCTCCGTTTTTTGTATCTTTTATCTGCGCCACTCACTAACACTCATTATATCATCTATCATGCTTTTTGTGAACATCCGTACAAACATCCACCAAAACAATATCCGGTCCTATACATTTTATATTGCAAAAGTCTATACAAAACTCTCCTACCGAGCCAAAACACCAAAACAGCTTGCCCTGCTCTGGGACAATGATTGCTTTGATTTGGCCTGTACAGGGGTCAAATTCAATATCCGCCACAAAGCCAAGTCTTCTGCAATCCCTACAGTTTATTACTTCCTTTTCCTTCAGCTCACAAAACCTCATATATTTACTCCACATTTATTTTTATAAATATATGTGATGTTTTTTCGGAAAAGACGTTCTTTACTGTTAGAATTTGGATATATGAAGTTCGTATACTGTTAAGTAATAATCTTTACAGGACATTTCTGCTTACATACACCACAGTTATTACATTTCTCCGTATCTATATGCGCAAGATTTTTATCTATGGTTATTGCTGAAGCCTCACAGTTTCTTGCACATAATGAGCAACCTATACAACCTGCACTGCATGCCGCTTTAACATCAAGTCCTCTATCATGGGAATTGCATCTGACCAAATGCTCCGCATCATAAGGCACCATCTCTATCAGCTTTCTAGGACATTCATCTATACACTTGCCACATGCCTTACATTTATCCTTATTAATGACTGCAATGCCATCTATGATATCAATAGCTCCGAATTCACATACCGACTTACAAGAGCCATATCCCGTACAGCCATACGTACAGGCCTTTGGTCCGCCATTCGGATTATTCTGAGCAAGCTTACAGCTCTTTGGTCCTACATATTCATATACGTCCTTTGCCTTTTCACAATCGCCTGCACACTTGACAAACGCAACATATCTGACTACCTCGGTATTCTCTATACCAAGAGCTTTGCTGATAGCTTCGGCAACAGCCTCACCACCTACAAGACATGCTGACGGCGGCATTTCTCCCTTTGCGATTGCAGCAGCCAAACCATCACAGCCCGGAAAACCACAGCCGCCACAGTTATTTCCCGGAAGCAGCTCTCTTACAGCCACCTCATCAGGATCGACCTCTACCTTAAACTTCTCTCCTGCAACACCTAGAAGAATACCTATTAATATTCCGACACCACATACTACAGCAGCCGCTATCATTATCTCTGTCATATAAGCACCTCCTATATCAAGCCTGAAAAACCAAAGAATGCAATAGCCATCAGTCCTGACGTAATCAGAACAATCGGTGTTCCCTTAAAGGGCTCCGGTATAGGGCTGTATTCCAGTTTTTCTCTTATTCCTGCAAGAATTACAATCGCTATGGTAAATCCGAATGCAGAGCCAAATCCATTTACGATACTTTGAAATATGGTATAACCCTCCTGAACATTTGAAATTGCTATACCAAGTACGGCACAATTTGTTGTGATAAGCGGAAGATAAACGCCCAAGGACTCATAGAGGGATTTCATCTTCTTTTTAAGGAACATCTCAACAAACTGAACAAGTGCAGCTATTACAAGAATGAAAACGATTGTATTCAAATACTCAAGTCCAAATCTGTCAAGAATTCCATAATAGATAATACTCGTTACGGCAGACGCAATCGTCATGACAAAGATAACCGCAGCGCCCATACCTGTTGCCGTATTTACACTCTTTGATACGCCAAGGAAAGGACATAAACCGAGGAACTGACTGAGTATTACATTATTCACAAGTGCTGCACCGATTGCCAATAATAAAATATCCATTAGCGTTTACCTCCCTTTCCTTTTTTTCTTTTTCTCGCTCTCTTATTTTTCTTAGCCGAATCATGTTTATTTTTATCAGACTGTTCAACATCCTGATTCTCGGTATCTTCTGTCATAGCTTCTTCTGTCATAGCTTCTTCCGTTTTTGTCTCCTCTGTTTGTGGCTGCTCTGGTTCAGGAAGTTCTATCGGCTTTACCTTACCAGGATTTAATTGATGATATCTGGCTATTTTATTCATAATAGCCTTAATCTGAATTCCATCCTCCGGCTCTTCCTCCGATTCAGCAGCAACCTCCTCTACAGGTTCGGCAGCAGCTTCTTCTGTCCGTTCAGCTGCAGCTTCCTCTACCTGTTCAGTCACAACCTCCTCTACAGGCTCCGCAGCAGCTTCTTCTGCCCGCTGGGTTACTTTTTCAGCATCCATCTCAGCATTTTTCATCTTATCCGAATCATTTTTCTCTTTGTTTTTCTCGTCCTTCAAGGCTGTAGCTGTCAGAAATTTTCCGGCACACATCGCATTGGAACAGCCTGCACAGGATTCAGGCTTACAGGAAGAAACAGCAGTCTCACCTGCCGCTGCCATAGCCGCCTTCTTCGCATTTCTCCTGTTGATAAATGCAACCAGAAACGCAAGTACAAAAAATGCTCCGGGAGCAAGTACAAAGATTGTTATAGGTGTATAAAGACCGAACACATTTCCGATTGCCTTAACGATTCCCGACTGTCCCTGTAACAGATTTCCGTCACCCAGAATCTGGTAACCAAATAGACAGCCTTTACCGATTAATTCTCGAAAAGCACCGATTACAGTAAGTCCTATGGTAAAACCAAGTCCCATTCCAAGACCGTCAAATATTGACGGAAGCGGTTTATTCTTTGATGCATAGCTCTCAGCACGGCCAAGAATAATACAGTTTACAACGATTAACGGTATATATATTCCAAGACTGGCATTCAGTGATGGGAGGTATGCTTCCATCAAAAACTGTATAACCGTAACAAACGAAGCAATAATAACGATAAATGACGGTATTCTGACCTTATCAGGAATAACCTTTCTCAGTAATGATATAACAAAGTTACTCATAACAAGAATACATGTTGTCGCAAGACCCATTCCCGCACCGTTGATAGCTGCTGAGGTAACTGCAAGCGTCGGGCACATACCAAGCATCTGAACAAATGTAGGATTTTCCTTTACAATACCGTTGTATAAACGCTCTGTACACTTATTCATATCTAGTTACCTCCCTTCAAATAGTTTACATAACTCAAGCCGGCATTTACAGCATTTACAACACCGTCTGTCGTTACCGTTGCACCACTTAAGGCATCTATTTCATTGTCAGCGGAAGCGCCCTGCTTCGTATATTCAAATTTCTCTACTTTCTTTCCTTCAAATTGTGACTTAAAGCTGTCCGTATCAGCCTCCATACCAAGTCCTGCTGTCTCACTGAGTGACAGGAAGGATATACCATTTGTTACACCTTCATTTGTAATACCCATGGCAATCTGCATATAGCCGTCATAGCCCTCATGGGAATTAACAACAAGTACATAACCGAGCTCATTTCCTGTCTTATCCTTTGCCATTACGATTTCTTCAATATCACATTTGTAGCCCTGCCCGCTAAGATACTCAGCCGCTTCCTCTGTATCAAAATCAAGTACCGTAAAGCTGTCGGCATCGGCATATACTTCCTTATATGCCTCTTCCTTTGCCTTCTGATTTGCATCGGCTATAGGCTGCTTTGTAATCTTATGAACATATGCAAGCGCAAATCCTGCTATAATCGTAATTACAAATATGGCAATCGTTGCAATTACGATAGACTTAACATTCATCCTGCTCTTCTCGCCGGAATTTTCTTCTCCAGATGCAAGTTCAGCACCATTTCCAAATGATTTTGGCTGGGTAAATTTCTCAATAAGCGGAACAAGCAGATTTGAAAATATAATTGCATATGATACACCCTCTGCCGAACCACCATATATTCTGAACAGAAATGTGAGTATACCGAGTATAACACCAAATACAAGCTTGCCATTTGGTGTTATTGGCGACGTGACATAATCCGTTGCCATAAAGAAGGCTCCAAGCATAAGGCCACCACCACATAGATGTGCGGCAAGATATGATAAATCAAAGCCTCTTCCTGCTGACAGTGCATATATCATAATACATACTGCAAATGTTCCTATATATGTAAGCGGAATCGTCAGCTTGATAATCCTTCTTGCTACCAGATAAACCGCCCCTGCCAATATACATATAACTGAGGTCTCACCTATCGTTCCCGCTATATTTCCAAAGAACATATCCGAAACATTGACCGTTCCGCCGTTCTTTAAAATTGCAAGCGGTGTTGCCGTTGTTATTCCGTCATATGTAAAGTTTGTCATCTGCCCTGCAAATGATATCAGTAGAAAGCATCTTGCCCCCAGTGCAGGATTCATAAAGTTATATCCCAGACCGCCAAAGAGCTGCTTTACGATAATGATGGCAAATGCACTTCCAAGAATTGCCATCCATACAGGAACCTCCGGCGACAGGTTGAGTGCCAGAAGCAGCCCCGTAACTACAGCACTTAAATCATTAATGGTTGTTTTTCTTTTAAGTACGGTTTGCGCCGCCCACTCAAAAAATACACATGAAACGATACATGTTAATATGAGTATAAATGCGTTAAATCCAAAATTTATGATGCCGAAGATGCCGGCAGGAAGTAATGCAATAATGACATCCAGCATAATCGCTGTCGTCGTCTTTTTATCTCTTACATGAGGAGATGATGAAATCTTAAATATATTTTCCATTTAATTTCCCTCCTCTACTTCTTCTTATTTGCCAGAATCAGTTTTCTGGTTCCTGCTATCGTCTGTGTCAGATGCCTCTTTGCAGGACAAATATATGAACAGCATCCACACTCGCAGCATTCCATGCCTTCATGTTTTAAGAAGCTGTCGATATCTCCGTGTTCTGCTAATTTTGAAAGTAATGACGGATTTACTCGTCCCGGACATACATCTACACATCTTCCACATCTGATACAATTCGTCGGTTCTAAAGCAGCCACCTCGTCGCGGCTCATGCAGAGCAATGCCGAAACACCTTTTGTACAAGGTACATCAAGCGAATAGACAGCCTTACCCATCATAGGGCCTCCTGACACTATCTTCTCAGGTATGATACCGTCCTTGAAACCACCTGCTGCCGCTATCAGCTCCCGAAGATTGGTTCCCGTTCTGACAAGCAGATTACACGGATTTTCAATGGCATCTCCTGTTATGGTTACAATTCTGGTGATAAGCGGTTTCCCTTCTATTACAGCTTCATATATGGCATGTATGGTATCTACATTATGTACAATACAGCCTGCATCTGCCGGCAACATCTTTGAATTGACATATCTTCCGGTATTTGCATAGATAAGCTGACGTTCTGCCCCCTGCGGATACTTGGTTTTTATCTCGTTTACCGTTATTTTATCGTTATCCTTCAGCTTTTCAGCCATAAGCTTGATTGCCTCAGGCTTATTATCCTCAATCGCAATAATTCCCTTTGCATTGTCGAAAAGATTGACGCATATTTGAAGTCCCAGAATGATTTTGTCTGCATCCTCCATCATTCGTCTGTAATCAGAGGTAAGATATGGCTCACATTCAGCAGCATTTACAATGATATAATCAATATCATCCTCATTCTTAGGCGAAAGCTTTACATTTGCAGGGAATCCTGCACCACCCATTCCGACGATTCCTGCCTCTTTGATGATATCCTTTATGTCCTCTCTATACAAAGTGGACAAATCCATTACGTTTTCAGTGAAATCCACTTCCTCAAACTGACCGTCATTTTCCACTACAATAGAAGTTACCTTCGTACCGCCTGATGTCAGTCTGGGCTCGATTGCTTTTACAGTTCCCGATATTGAGGAATGAATGTTTGCAGATACAAACCCACTTGCTTCTGCAATCTTCTGTCCTACTAAAACCCTATCCCCTTTCTTAACAACAGGTGTGGCAGGCGCACCTATATGCTGGCTTAAAGGATAGACACAATCTCCCTTTGGAAGATACTCTTTAATCGGCTTCTCCATCGTAAGCTCTTTGCCTTCATATGGATGAATACCTCCCGAAAAAGTTAACAAACCCATCTATATACCTCTTTTCTACTTTTTGTATATACGTATGCTTCAATGTATTCTATAATAATACTTATGAGGACTAAAAACAACCAAAATATAGTACAAATCTTATTATATAAAGAAATTCGACTACATGATATTGATTTATAAAGCATATGTCTTGTGACGGTGTATCAAATTTGTTTGACGCTTTTGGATATTATTGCTGCCACTATTCCTACTATCACACCTGTTATGGTACCTGATATTAAAAGAATGGGAGCATATCCCATAATATTTTGGTTCTCCATAATCAATGCTGCCAGAATAAGCTGACCTATATTGTGCGCCACGCCTCCGCAAATGCTGACTCCCGTTATACCAAATATGCCTGTCATATGTATCAGTTTCATTACAAGAATACTAAGTGCCGCACCTGCCAGACTGTATACCATAACTGACAGATTGCCAAACAGCAAAGCCGACAGGCACACTCTAAGAAGTGATACGATTATTGCATCCGGAAGCCCCATCTGAACAAGTACAACTATGGTTACTATATTCGCAAGTCCCAATTTTATTCCGGGTACGGCAATATTAACAGGGATAAATGTTTCCATATAAGAAAATATAAGTGCAAGTGCAATAAACATTCCAAGCATAGCGATATGCCCGGATTGACTGATACCGGAGGATTTACCGGCATGCTGTTTTTTCCCGCCTGATTTCTTTCTACTGTTTGCCATGATTCCTGCCTGTTTCCTTTTCCTATCTTTTTGCTACATACCATTTCTCTTCGTTTTCCGTTGCTATCCATTGCACATTTTACTTCACATCATATTCCTTCTCTTCCCCTCCCGATATCTGTATGACGAGCTTATGCGGAATACAAACAATATTTTCTCCATTCTTTGATATGCACCCCATGTTGGTACATAGCTTGTCAGGACAGTCTGCTTCACTGACATATGCCTGTCCATCTTCTATAATCAAGATATTGGTTCCTGAAGAAGTTTCTATTTTATATGTTCCCGACTCTGAAAGCTTTTGCCTTTGCACAAGTTTTCCGTCCACATATACTTCCGCATAGCTTCCGTCTTTTCTGAATATCCTCATACATATCAGCATAGCCACACCGATAACAATCAAAAGGACAGCGAGAATTATATCTCTTTTCTTTATCATTCTACCACCCTGTAATCATCACACTCTAATATAAAGCAATCCTTAAGTCCATCTGTCACATAAACATTTTTATCTGCATCTACAAATACCGCCTCAGCTCCATAGATTTCAAGTAATGCTATAGCTTTTTCTCTTCCAAGTAAAATCGACAATGTTGAAAGACCGTCGCTTATCAATCCGTTATCGCAAACGATTGTTGCAGATATCATACCTTCATCTGCGGGATAACCTGTTACGGGATTCAGGATATGATGATATCTTTTTCCGGCTTCCTCAAAATACTGCTCATAATCGCCGGAGGTCGATACAAATATTCCCTTATCACCCGCATCTAACGCAAGCACCCCCATGGCATCTCCTGTCTTACTTCGTGGATTCCGAATGCCCAGCTTATAGCTGCTGTTATCAGGTTTACTGCCATATATGACAATACTTCCACCGATGGCAACACAGGCACCTGTCACATCACTTTCCTGCAAATACGCATACACCTTGTCACAGCCTATCCCCTTCCCTACAGAGCCTAAATCTATAGACATCTCAGAATTTTGGATTGTAATGGCAGCACTTTCATTTTCTTTATTTTCAAATGTTATGTCAACTAATCCCATATTAACATTTTCCAGTGCCACTTCTATATCATTCATATCAGGAACTGTACTCTTTCCATCTTCAATTCCCCAGAGTGCGGCAAGCGGTCTTATTGTTGCATCCAGAAGTCCGTCACCTTTTTCGTATAGTTCCTTTACTTTATCTACATAATCTGCAAGTTCATAGCTCACCTCATATGGTACTCCTGCCTCATATTCATGATTCAGCTTCCAAATCTCCGAATCCTGACTTCTCCATGAAATAACATCATTTTCCAAGCTGGCAAGCAGCTTCTTAATATCCTCTATGCATTGTTCACCGGAGCTGCCATATACCGTAATATTTAACACTGTACCCATGCAAAGGCTCGTATTACTATATTCCATTTCTTCTGACTTTTTTCTTCCACTGACTATTATAATGCAAATAAATGCAGCTATCATCAGGCAAATTATAGCAGTTGCCATATAACCATGTCGTTTACTAATCCTATCCATAAATATCTCCTATGCAGTATCCTTATATAAGTGGTGTCTCATTTTCCTACAGAGTAAAAAAGGCTGTTACAAATTGCAACAGCCTCGTAGCATATGATCTAACCTCTATATAATGACAATATATCCTCTGTATTAAAATACTTTGATGCAAAATCCTTATATATGGCATTCTCTGTCATAACATATACAAATACATCGCCCTGTCCCTTGATTCCGTCAAGAGCAGACGGTTCTATCGATATCGACATCTTCTCCATGTGAATAGCAAGTGTAAAGCCCTCAGAAGTATATGTGTTAAATGAATTCATAACGCCCAGCCATACATCACTGCCCAGCTTCATTGATTTTACGGTAACACAATTTCCTCGCGGAACTGACAAATACACATCTGCTGTAATGTCACTTCCAACAGACAGGCTTATTTCTGCCCCATCCACCTTTGTTGCTATACTATTCAGTATTGAAACAGCCTCTTTGGGCATACAGATGGCTGTCTTTGTACCGTCGCATACCTCCCTGCTGCCTATAAACTTTTTATCAAGTATATTGATACATTTCACTATCCTGTTATCGTTTAATGGATTTGGCATAATACTGCTTACTTTATAATACTCCTCATGTTCCACTATCTCACGGAACAACAGACTCTTTACATCATAAAACTTAGCAAGTAACGCCGGCCTGTAATCCATATACTTTATAGCCGCTTTTATTTCATTGATATCTTTTAAATCCATCTTATATCTCCTAATCCGATTTATCAGCCTGTCTTATAACCTGATAAAGGTGTTACCTTCGTTTTTTACAATGTGATTTTATAATATAGCACTGTTAAAGTCAAGCCGAAGGTCATTTTATATACTCGTCACAAACCATCTCACGAAGACTGTATCGAAAGGATTTTTCATATTCTATATCTTCATCTATACTATGGCTTACTTCCTCAAAGAAGCTGTGATTGATATCATCCATTGAAAATATAACAGGATAATTGCTGTTTATCCCCCAGTACATAACAGCACCGTCTATGGTTTCTTTTCCAAATTCCTCCTGGAAAATACGCTTACACTCATTATCACAAAAAGCTATATGGCTAATGCCGTTCAACGTCTTTAAAAGCATGTCAGCTCTGATAATATATCCGTCGCAATCTATAGCCCAGTCAGGAATCACATCAGGCTTTACCATCACAATAATCGGTAGATTTCTGCTTTCGCTTTTAATAAGCCGCGTCAATGCCGCATAATCCATGCTGCATATTCCTGTATTGTCATTTACCGTTATATCCCCGTCTATATAACCAATCTGATAAAAAATATCCTTCATAAATTTCGGTCTGCTGTATCTGCGTTCTCTGGAATAGATTGTTTCACATGTATTCCTTGCACTTAATAACAATCGGCCATCAAGATGCATAAGCTCGGCCGTTGTGTGCCATATAACTCCTGTCTCATCATTACTAATTTGCTGGACATCCATAAGAAATGACCTGCCGTCATAATTTATCCGCAGTTTATATCCGATAGTTTCATAGCCCACATTTGTCATTTTTTCAGGCATCTGGTTAAATACGGTTTTCATATGCTGATAAGCCCAGCCGTATATTATGGTACAGGCTTTTTCATAGCCTTCCACAGGGATATACACATTCTGGGAAAATACATTATCCGATACCAGCGGTTTTATTTCCTGCTTTATTTCTTTATTAGACACCCTGACAAACTGCTCCTTATCAAGCAGCTTTGATATGTAATCATCATGAATCAGCTCCTTATTGATAAGATATATCACTCTGTCCGGAGTCAATTCCTTATGATACTTTTTATTTAACAGGATATTGACCAGTTCTTTTTTCGTAACATTATGAAAGCGTTTTACAATGTCAGGATTATTATCAAAATATTCCCTGAGTTCCGGCTTCAAATGATCCTGTGTTATACGCAGCCGATATTTACTCCGTATCGCATTTTCCCAATTTTTCTCCTCTAACTGAGCCATACAAATACTGTCAAAGATTTGAACGATAGACCAGTCACACAACTCCAGATTTGCAATAATACTGTTCATCACTCTGGACAGCTTCTCCTGTCCTGTCCACAAATCATTCTCGCCCTCTTCGTCGCCCAACTTATACTTATAACGCATCTCATGTTCTATTTCATGCCAGCCTTCAAACAAAATGGTTCTAAGCTGTACCTCAAAAGTCTGGTCAAATGGATATTCCCATATCATAGATGGTATATTTCTCAAATATTTACTTGGTATTTTAAATACACCGTTACACTTCTGCGCCTCAAATCGGTTCTCCCCGTTTTCAGATTTGGACCAGTTATCTAGTTTAAATGTATCCTCAAGTATACTTTCACAGATACCGATATCCTCAGAATAAAACAGATTAATACGAATACCTATCAAATCCTGTATTTTCTTACCCCCACCTTCAGACGAATATTTGCCCTTAGCCAATTTATTTTTTATCGAGCTCTCCGTCTTGACTCTCGACATACTATGGAAATATATGCCTGCATTATTCAGCTTTGTAGATAATGCCTGTTGAAGTGCAAACCTTATATGATTTAACTCTTCTACGTCTCTGTCAGACAAATATCTGACTTCACCCTCACCATAATTCAAATTAGTCATCATACCTTTCAAATATAATTTAAACCCCTATTGCTTTGTTATACCATGACAACGAAGCCCCTACTGCGTGCTGTCCTCAGCTCCGCCTTGCACCTCGCCTCCGGCTCGGTCACGGGCTTTCGCCCTATGCTGTCCTCAGCTCCGCCTTGCACCTCGCCTCCGGCTCGGTCACGGGCTTTCGCCCTATGCTGTCCTCAGCTCCGCCTTGCACCTCGCCTCCGGCTCGGTCACGGGCTTTCGCCCTATGCTGTCCTCAGCTCCGCCTTGCACCTCGCCTCCGGCTCGGTCACGGGCTTTCGC
>CAZATW010000046.1:0-21615 GCA_964488185.1 uncultured Coprococcus sp.
CACTGATGTAAATTTGTTACTCGCCGCCTATAGAGGCGGGAGTCATCTCCCATCTAATATATTCTGCTTTCCTGTACTATAGGCATAACATCATCATAGACTGGATTTCAGTCCATATAGATGCACTGAATACAATGATATAAATTGCAGGTACAAGTGATACGATACTACATACCAATCCTGCAACAGCCATTCCCTTACCCGGCTGTTTTTTCGCAAGTGAAGCACCGCCAAGAATAACACCAACGATTGCGCATGGAATTGAAATATAGTATAAACAACACGAAAATACAAGTGCTACGATACCTAACACCATAGAAGCTATTGCAAGTCCTGCTCCTTCATTAGGATTACTCTTAGGCTGCTGATAACCCATCTGTGGGTAATCCATCTGTGGGTAACCTTGCTGGGTGTACCCCTGCTGTGGATATCCCTGCTGTGGATATCCCTGATTCGGATAACCCTGCTGAGTATAGCCCTGCTGTGAATTACCCTGCTGCATGTTGTCAAAATTGTTCTGCTGATCCATCATAACCACCTCGTTAAAAATATTTGCTTACACTTCCATAATTATCCCATAAGTGTCGTACTATGTCAATAAAACGAAAGGATTTTGTTAATTATTATTTTAGAAATTTTATAATTTCTTTATAAATTAAAATACGCAGTTCAGAGATGAAAGTATCTCGTTTTCGCTTCGCTTCAACTCTTGTAGTTTATCGAACCACTCTCTTTATGGCGAGTACCCCTATCTCGTTTTCGCTTCGCTTCAACTCGATAGGGATACTCGCCATATGCAAGAAAAAAGAAGCACACAGAAATTCAAGCGAGCTTGATTTCTGTGTGCTTCTTTTTTCTTGCGCATGGTTCGATAAACTACATCATTCCCATGCCGCCGCCCATGCCGCCTGCCGGCATCTGTGGGAGGTCTTCTTTAATTTCTGCAACTACTGACTCTGTTGTAAGGAGTGTTGAAGCTACAGATGTTGCATTCTGTAATGCGCTTCTTGTTACCTTAACAGGGTCAATAATTCCTGCTTCAACCATATTTACATATTCTTCCTTATATGCATCAAAGCCAACACCGACCTCTGACTCTTTAATCTTATTGATAATTACGGAGCCTTCAAGTCCTGCATTTGCAACAATATGATAAAGTGGAGCTTCCATAGCCTTAAGGACTACCTTTGCACCAGTCTTCTCGTCACCCTCAAGTGAATCAACAAGCTCCGCAATCTTCTTTGCTGCATGGATATATGCTGAACCACCACCGAATATAATACCTTCCTCAACAGCAGCTCTTGTAGAATTGAGAGCATCCTCCATACGAAGCTTTGCTTCCTTCATTTCTGTTTCTGTAGCTGCACCAACTCTGATAACTGCTACTCCGCCTGCAAGCTTAGCAAGTCTCTCCTGAAGCTTTTCTCTGTCAAACTCAGATGTTGTTTCTTCAAGCTGTGACTTAATTACGTTTACTCTTGCATCAATATCTTCTTTTGCTCCGGAGCCATCTACAATTACCGTATTTTCCTTTGTAATCTTAGCACTCTTTGCACGTCCAAGGTCATCCAGTGTTGTCTCCTTAAGGTCATAACCAAGTTCCTCAGAAATAACCTTACCGCCTGTAAGAATAGCGATATCCTGAAGCATTTCCTTTCTTCTGTCGCCATAACCAGGAGCCTTAACACCAACTACCTGGAATGTTCCACGAAGCTTATTCACAATAAGTGTTGTAAGTGCTTCGCCCTCGATATCCTCAGCAATAATAAGCAGCTTTGCCCCGCTTTGTACAATCTGTTCAAGAACCGGAAGAATCTCCTGAATATTTGAAATCTTCTTATCTGTAATCAGAATATATGGATTGTCGAGCTCTGCCACCATCTTCTCCATATCTGTTGACATGTAAGCGGATACATAACCTCTGTCAAACTGCATACCTTCAACAAGATCAAGCTCTGTCTTCATGGACTTTGATTCCTCAATGGTAATAACACCGTCGTTTGAAACCTTTTCCATTGCATCTGCTACCATCTGTCCAACCTCGTCATCACCGGCTGAAATAGATGCAACCCTTGCTATCTGCTCCTTGCCATTTATCGTCTGGCTCATATCTGATATTGCCTCAACAGCTTTATCACAAGCCTTCTTCATACCCTTTCTTAAGATAATCGGATTTGCTCCTGCTGCAAGGTTCTTCATACCTTCATTTATCATAGCCTGTGCAAGAACTGTAGCTGTTGTTGTACCATCACCTGCTACATCATTCGTCTTTGTAGCTACTTCCTTAACAATCTGAGCACCCATGTTCTCAAATGCATCCTCAAGCTCAATATCCTTTGCAATTGTTACACCATCGTTTGTAATAAGCGGTGCTCCAAAAGACTTTCCAAGAACTACATTTCTTCCTTTCGGTCCAAGTGTTACTCTTACGGTATCTGCTAACTGATTTACTCCTGCCTCAAGTGCCTTTCTCGCTTCAGCACCATACTTTATTTCCTTTGCCATTTTTTATTACCTCCAAGTTTTAAATCTGAAATGTTATTTTATGGTTACTGCTCAACAATAGCAAGAATACTTTCCTGTTTAATAACTATGTATTCTTCCTCGCCAAGCTTTACTTCTGAGCCTGCAAACTTCTGATAAATAACCTTATCGCCTACTTTAACATCCATCGGAACAGTCTTTCCGTCAACTACAATACCAGGGCCAACTTCAATGACCTCCGCATACTGTGGCTTCTCTTTTGCCTGACCAGGTAATACAATACCTGACTTCGTTGTCTCTTCACAGGCTGCCTGTTTCAATACTACTCTGTCTCCAAGTGGTTTTAATTTCATGATATATATTCCTCCTAATCTTTATTTACTTCGCATTTCTAGCACTCACTTCTTTTGAGTGCTAACACAAATATTATTCTATCCAATTTCCAGAAAAAATCAACCCCTAATTTTATAAAATATATATAAAATAAAAATAAATATATAAAATCCTATATTAAAATCTTTATTTCAATAAATTTGTTCTTGCATAATCGAACAAATACTGCTGTGCATAACCGGAAAACGCTCCGAATTTCTCATTTGCAAATGTCTCAATATCACATTTTTTCGTATCCTTGCCGTCAAAATACATCTGCTCCATAATACGCTTCATCCAGACATCCACAGGAAATGCCTCTCTTCTTCCAAGACCAAACAGGAGCACACAATTTGCCACTTTCTCACCCACACCCTTAATTGTCATAAGCAGCTCTCTGGCATCTCTAATACTAAGCCTGTCCAGCTTCTCCCTGGTTACAATACCATCATAAACTGCCTTGCAGGCACTTTTGATATAAGGTGCCCGAAACCCTACTTTACATTCTCTAAGCTCTTTCTCCGAAACGGAATTCAATGTTTCCACATCAGGAAAGCTGTAAAATGTCTCGCCATTATATCCTATGATTTCTTTGCCGTATTTATGAGATATATTTTTTACACACTGTTTTATTTGAGGTATCTGTTTATTTTGAGAAATAATAAAAGAAATCAGCGTTTCAAAAAAATCCTGATGAAGGATTCGAATACCCTGCCTGTTATTTATAGCCGGAAGCAATAAGCTGTCCGCCTCAGCAATTTTCTTCTTTATGCTTCCATAGTCATTTTCCATATCAAAATATACACGCCATATATTTTCATAATCCTCAAGCTTGGTGGTATATAGTATCAAACGGTTGTCTATCTGTTTGATATGAAGAGCTCTGTCAAACGCAAGGATATCATATTCCTCGTTATCTGTTCTGTCGAAGTGAAAACACTGACCACACTCAAGTATCTGTGACAACACAAAATCCTGAACTTCCTCAATTATTACATTATTATCTTTTGCATAAACCTTCATTTTTCTTCATCCTGCCCGTATATTTGTATTTGATAGACACCAGATAGTATTGTATAATAATAAAATAATATTTTCAATACAACATACCCCTGAATATTGTTATTAAGGCTATGTATATTGGATGGAGAATATAATCTAAAGCAGTTTATTATATGGAGGAAATATATGGCGGAACAATTATATACAATACCTGTAAATGATGCATTTGATACTGACTGTGAATGTCCTCTGTGCCAGATGCAAAGAGACCTTGAGGCAAATGCTATTGAATACACCATGGGACCCAGCTATATGGAGGATGATAATCGTGCCATGACTGACAAGCTGGGCTTTTGTACGCATCATATGCGTATGCTCTATGCGGAAAAGAATCGTCTCGGACTTGCCCTTATGATGAAAACCCATACCGATAAAACAATCAAAGATTTAAAAGAGCTTGCCGCAAAAGGACCGGCGCCGAAAGCAGGCCTATTCGGCAAGGGTGATTCCCAATCACCTGTAGCCAAATACATAAACAATCTGGAATCAACCTGTTTCATCTGCAACAAAATGGGAAATACGTTCGACCGTTATGTAGACACGATCTTCCATATGTGGAAAAAGGATAAAGACTTTATAGCAAAATTCAAAGGCTGTAAAGGCTTTTGCACCTATCATTACGGTATTCTCTATGATTATGGCTGTAAAAAGCTGTCCAAAGAGCAATACGGCGAGTTTCTGGATATTTTAAACGATGTATACTTCACCAATATGGAGCGTGTAAATGGAGATATCGGGTGGTTTATTGACAAGTTCGACTACCGCTTCAAGAATGAGCCTTGGAAAAATTCCAAAGATGCGCTTCCAAGAGGAATCGTAAAAACAAATCACACCATTATTGAATAAATATATCCGCTCCTATAGCACCATCTCCATTTTTATTTTCTTTTCCGACATATATGTCGGTTTTATTGCACGACACCTGTGTTGCTTTGTCAATCACGCAATATAAAAATACCCGATACGTCATCTCTCCCCATATGACTGTACCGGGTATTTCATATATTATATAGTATAATATACTTCTAATATAATACTAAAATGTATCTAAAATGTATCTGGTATGTATCTGTATCGTCCACTATTACTGTTGATATGGTGGCTGTTGATACTGTCCCTGCGGATATCCCGTCTGCTGATACTGTCCCTGCGGATATCCTGTCTGCTGATACCGACCCTGCGGATATCCCATCTGCTGGTATCCACCCTGCGGATATCCCATCTGCTGGTATCCACCCTGCGGATATCCTGCTGTCTGATATGCAGGCTGCCCGCTCCAGCCCTGAGGCATCTCCTCCTGTGCCTTACCAAATAACTCCTTGAACTTTCTTGAAAGCTTACAGAGCTTGCCGTATATATCAAATGTAACCTGTATTGTCGGAGCAACATTCATATAAGATACCATCATCTTAACCATCATATAGCTGTCTATAAATGCCATTTTTAAAACAAGTGCCACAATAAAAGCCAGCAAAAAGGCAATAAACATATTCCAGCCAAGAAGATTGAATATTATACCAAATATTGCAAACGGTAAAATCATTGCAACAATCGTTGAAACAATTACTATAAGGGCTGTAACAGCTGCAGATTTAAGTAATGTCTTTGCATTCTGGAAGTAGATTGCCACGCCGTCACAACCGGCTTTAAATGCACCCTCGTCCTTTTTGTAGAAGGTATATCCGAGACATTGCGGCTCCAAGCCCCAGCTTAATCCATACAAATTTCATGGTTTTAAAATAAATATCTTTTACATTCATCTATTAACCTCCCCATCTCTCCTTAATTGCAACTTCATCTTTCGCTTAATTTCTTCTATCGTTAACGATAAGGTATCCAAGGTTTCTATTATGGACTTCATCTTGATTTTTTCCTCATCATCTATAATTCCATCTTTCATAATTTCAATCAGTTCTTTCGATATTCCATCCATATTCTGGGCGGAAGCAAGAAATTTTATTACTATCTGCGCCAGATTTAAATCAGAATTCAGATCTCCATTATCTCTCAGAAGATAATCAATAGACACATGAAAAAAATCACTTAATGCTATAAGCTTATCTGTCTCCGGAAGTGTTGTTCCCTGCTCCCACTTTGAAACAGCCTGTCTGCTTACATTTATCTTTTCCGCTAAAAGCTCCTGTGAATATCCTCCTTGTGTTCTTAAATTAAGCAGTTTTTCTGCAAACTTCATCCTTTCATACCTCCGAAGCCATTATACCAGTTATCATTACCAATTAAAACCAACTAGACTACTCATTTTACGCAACTTAAAATTGCATAAATGTAACTTTTTGCTACGCTTCCAACACATTTTCATTCCGAATCATCAAATCATCCACGTGACCGCTATATTCCTGCAAATATTCTCTATAATTTGCAAGCAGTCCTTTGTATATTACATTTAACTTCGTACATCTGCGAAAATCTTCAGGTCTGGCAAGTCCCGGCTCCTTATCCAGAATATCGACTCCGGCTCTCTTTAATACCGTAGCAACAAATTGCGAACAGAAATAATTATACTTGCGCTCTACCGCCTTATTTATCATGACACCGAATATCCCTTTATAATTATATTTATATTTCTCCGGATATGCTTTAAACTTATTTAGTTCCTCTATAATTCTTTCACGCTGCTCCATCGTAACCGGCAATTCAAAAACGACGCAACGTGTTTTAACATCCCTGCCAAATATACCCGACTCTATATCTTCTGATATAAACCCACAGT
The DNA here is from genome assembly GCA_964488185.1 of uncultured Coprococcus sp. Classification (GTDB taxonomy): domain Bacteria; phylum Bacillota; class Clostridia; order Lachnospirales; family Lachnospiraceae; genus Coprococcus. The sequence goes on from CAZATW010000046.1 coordinate 6,650, forward strand.
TAAATGGATTATGCATACCCTTTCGGGCAAAGCTGTACATCTCTCTAAGCTCTATATCAAGTGCCAGCGATGTATGAGCATAAGGCTCCTTTGTCCATTTCTTAATAAAATATGAAGGCATCGTCGAGGTCTTTGATATTAAAATATATACACTTCTTCCATCATTTGTTTCCATAATCATACACCTTTATCGCTATATTATGTTACTTTCCCGGCTTATATGAGCTCTTTAGTGATACGATTCTGTTATATACCGGATGCGTCTTTGTAGAATCCTTTGAATCTACACAGAAAAAGCCATTTCTAAGGAACTGGAATGCTTCCCCCGGCTGTGCATCTTCAAATGCTTTCTCCAACTTGCAATTCTGTTTTATAACAAGGGAATTTGGATTCAGATTCAGACTGCCGTCTTCATTCAGCTTTCCCTTCTCCTCATCAACGATGTTCTCATATAATCTGACTTCTGCATCTATGGCACTTTCAGCCGATACCCAATGTATCGTTCCTTTTACTTTACGTCCCTCAAATCCGGAACCACTCTTTGTTTCAGGATCATAGGTACAGTGAACTGTTGTTATATTCCCGTCTTCGTCTTTCTCAAAACCAACGCACTTAACAAAATATGCATTCTTTAAACGAACCTCATTGTCAGGAAATAATCTAAAATACTTCTTAGGCGGAACTTCCATAAAATCCTCGCGCTCTATATATAGATATTTACTGAAGGCTACTTTTCTGCTGCCTAATGCTTCATTTTCCTGATTATTTTCTACGTCAAGATATTCAACCTGCTCTTCCGGATAATTCTCAATAACAAGCTTTATCGGGTCGACAACAGCCATATATCTCTTTGCAGAAAGCTTCAGGTCATCACGAACACAATATTCAAGCATGGCATAATCAACCGAACTGTTGCTCTTAGATATCCCGACCAGCTCCATAAATTTCTTAATTGCCGATGGTGTAAAGCCCCTTCTTCTAAGTGCTGCTATTGATACCAGTCTTGGGTCATCCCAACCATCAACGATATTATCTTCAACAAGCTTCTTTATATATCTCTTACCTGTAATCACATTGGTCAGATAGAGCTTTGCAAATTCTATCTGTTTCGGTGGATTTTCATATTCCAGTTCATTGACGATCCAGTCATAAAGCGGTCTGTGATCCTCAAATTCAAGTGTACATATGGAATGTGTTACACCTTCAATCGCATCCTCTATAGGATGGGCAAAATCGTACATCGGATAAATACACCACTTATCTCCTGTGTTGTGATGCGTCATTCTTGCGACACGATAAATAACAGGATCTCTCATGTTGATATTCGGTGATGCCATATCTATCTTGGCTCGAAGCACCTTACTTCCATCAGGATATTCTCCATTCTTCATCCCCTCAAACAGTGCAAGATTTTCTTCTATACTTCTGTCTCTATAAGGACTGTTTTTCCCCGGAGATGTCAAAGTCCCCCTGTACTCCCTAATCTCATCAGCTGAAAGGTCACATACATATGCCTTTCCCTTCTTAATCAGCTTGATTGCCGCTTCATACATCTGCTCAAAATAATTTGAAGCAAAGAATACTCTATCCTCAAAATTTGCCCCTAACCACTTTACATCATCAAGAATGGACTGTACAAATTCTGTTTTCTCCTTGGTAGGGTTTGTATCGTCAAATCTCAGATTAAACTGACCGCCATATTCTTCTGCAAGTCCTGCATTCAGTAATATAGCCTTGGCATGTCCTATATGAAGATACCCGTTTGGTTCCGGTGGAAAACGCGTAACAACCTTTGTTACCTTGCCCTCTTCAATATCCTTGTCAATAATCTGTTCAATAAAATTCTTATTCATTATTTCTTCAGCCATCCCACTCTATGCCTCCTCTGCTTGATTGACCTTGTTTAGTTTATCATATTTTTATATATAGTGCTATATGTAAATATAACTAAGAAAGCTTTTTATTACGATTAATACATATGCCATACATAAATGAAAAATAGGTTTTCCATGAATTGTACATAGAAAACCTATTAAAATAAAAGAGCTACTAACGGGAGTCGGACCCGTGACCTCCACATTACCAATGTGGCGCTCTACCACCTGAGCTATAGTAGCCGAATAAATTTCACAGACAAATATATAGTAAAATATCCAATTTGTCAAGGATACAATCTTTCCTTAATCCGATTTCATTACTATTCAGACATCTTCCAATCCATATAACAAATATGCGTTATATCATTAGAAGCACTTAAATGCCGAAACAGCAACATACACATATACCGTGAAGTGCCGCTGCAAAATGTGGTTGGTGTTATCCTATTTCAGCTTTTTTCTTATCCTCTGTATGGCATTGTCGATGGATTTCGGGGTTTTATTTATTCTTTCCCCTATGGTTTCATAAGAATCACCTGTCAAATATTCTTCCAGCACCAATTTCTCATATTTGCTAAGTCTTGTTTCAATCATATCGTAGACAGATTCCCGCTTCATTCGATCAATCAGTATTTCCTCGGGTTCAAAATTACTATCTGCCACCAGTTCATCTACCAGTTCTATATCCGAGTCATCATCCGAAACATATAACGATACATACGAATTCAGAGGAGAATGCTTTTTTCTGTTTGAAGACTTTACTGCCGTAACCATTTGCCGTCTTACACATACTGCTGCAAATGTAGCAAAAGCAGCTCCCTTATTATCGCTATAATCCCGAATTGCCTTGATAAGCCCTATCATACCTTCCTGTATCAGGTCTTCATTTTCAGCCCCTATGATATAAAGCTTTCTGCTTTCCTTTTTCACAAGAGGCATATATTTCTTAATCAAATATTCCATTGCATCATTGTCTTCACTGATTCGGATACGTGCCAATATATCCTCATCTGACATTGCTTTGTACATGAAACCCTCTCTTTACCTTTAAACCGTTGCCATTCACAATATGCATCTATTATGCTTATTTCATTCTCTGTCTGACTACCTCATATGCCAGCACGCCGGCTGCCACCGAGGCATTTAAAGAATCTATATTCCCCTTCATAGGAATCGAAACCACATAATCGCATTTTTCCTTTACAAGCCTGCTTACACCGTTTCCCTCATTTCCGATTACAATCCCCATCGGTCCTGTCAGATTACAATGATACATCAGCTCACCATCCATATCTGCACAGGCAAACCACATACCCCTGCTCTTAAGCTCCTCTATCGTCTTGCTGATATTGGTCACCTTGACAACAGGTGTATAGCTGATTGCTCCTGCCGATGCCTTTACAACTGTAGCCGTTATTCCTGATGCCCTACGCTTTGGAATGATAACACCATGCGCACCTGCAAGATTTGCCGTTCTGATAATTGCCCCCAGATTATGCGGGTCCTCTATCTCATCCAATATAAATACAAATGGTGCTTCTTCCTTACTTTCAGCAAGGGCAAATATATCATCCAGCTCTGCATATTGATATGCTGCCGCACGGGCTATAACGCCCTGATGTTTGACCGTCTCCGACATCTGATTCAATTTGTCCTTTGAAACATAATTGATGATTGTATCCTGCTTCTTTGCTTCTCTTACTATAGAATTGATGCTGCCATCTCTGCATCCGTCCAAAATATACAGCTTATCGATTGTCTTTCCCGAACGAAATGCTTCAAGCACAGCATTTCTGCCTTCTATTTCAAATACTTCTTCCTGTGCATTTTTTTCTATATTCTCTCTATGATCGCCCATCATGTCTCCCCCGCTCCTTATATTTACCAAATCATCCCAGGACATTATGCATGTATATCTGTCTCAAACACATACCTCACGATTTCAAACAACCTGTCATATTGCTTTTTAAGATATAAATATCCTATAAGGCTTTCAAAGCCTGTTGCTATACGGTATTGTCCAACGGTTGCATTTTTCGCCGTAGAATGTGTCTTTGTATTCCTGCCCCGCTTATAAATCCATTGCTCTTCTTCTGTAATCAGATTATTTTCCAGCAGATATTCCATATATTTTGCCTGCGATTCTGCCTTTACATACCGGCTTACCTCTTTGTGATATTTGTATGCCTGCTTATTATTTTCTGTAACAACAACGGTCTTGACAAGCAAATCAAATACACTGTCTCCTATATAAGCCAGAGAAAGCGGTGAATATTCATTAGGGTCCGTATATTTCACTCCTAATATATCAGAAAAATAACCGTCTAAGCTCTTTTCCATTTTACTCCTTCTCTTGTATCTTCAAGTATGATACCCATATCGCTTAACATGTTTCTTATTTCATCGGCTCTGGCAAAATTCTTTGCCTTTCTTGCTTCCTGCCTCTCATTTATCAGCGCTTCTATATCAGAATCAAGCAGCTCCTCTTCCTTTTCCGTAAGAATCCCCAGCACATCACAAAGCTTCTCTATCGTAGCAAGTGCCATATCGACAGTCTTTTTCGGTGTATCTGATGTTATGTTGATATTTGTATATTTAATAAGCTCAAATATCACGGATATCGCATCAGCTGTATTCAAGTCATCATCCATAGCCGCTTCAAATCTTGTCACATAATCCTGAATCTCTTTTTGAACAGTCTCATCTTCTCCTGTCAAATCTGTAGCTGTAAGACTACGAAGCTTATCTACGGCTGTAAGAATTCTGTCCAGACCGTTCTTTGAAGCTTCCACCAAATCTGCTGAGAAATTGAGTGGACTTCTATAGTGGGCTGACAGCATGAAAAACCGGATTACCTGTAATGGATATTTATCGGCTATCTCTCTTACAGTAAAAAAATTGCCAAGTGATTTGGACATCTTCTCATTATTGATTTTAAGGAACCCATTGTGCATCCAATATCTTGCAAACGCCGTTCCATTTGCAGCTTCCGACTGTGCGATTTCATTCTCATGGTGCGGGAATATCAGATCCTCCCCACCTGCATGGATATCAATTATGTCTCCTATATATTTCTTGGACATAACAGAACACTCCAGATGCCAGCCCGGTCTTCCTTCTCCCCACGGTGATTTCCATGACGGTTCGCCCTCCTTCTTTGGTTTCCAAAGAACGAAATCAAGAGAATCCTCCTTCTCGTTTTCTCCTGATACAAGCAAATCCCTGTTTCCTGAACGAAGGTCATCAATGTTCTTCTTAGAGAGTTTTCCGTAATCACTGAATTTCCTTGTTCTGAAATAGACTGTACCGTTTACTTCATAGGCATAGCCCTTTTCTATAAGCACCTTTACCATCTCTATCATATCAGGAATTTCCTCTGTAGCCTTTGGATGAGTAGTTGCTTCTCTGACATTCATGGCAGCCATGTCCTTTTTTGCCTCTTCAATATATTTCTCGGAAATAACCTTTGAATCTACATTCTGCTCATTTGCACGCTTAATTATCTTATCGTCTACATCCGTAAAATTTGACACAAAGTTGACCTCATAGCCTTTATACTCCAGGTATCTTCTAAGTGTATCAAATACTATCATCGGTCTGGCATTACCGATATGAATCAAATCGTATACGGTCGGTCCACAGACATATATGCCAACCTTTCCTTCATTGATTGGGACAAATTCTTCTTTTGTTCTTGTTAATGTGTTAAATATCTTCATACTTATTTTTCTGCATATATCCTGTATTCGGGATTATATACTGCTTCCTTTCATATATTTTTGCCTATGCACTCATGCGATATCATCATAGGATGCTTACCTTAAAAATCTACTTATTGACCATAGCCACAAGACCTTCTATTATTTCACGCATCTGTTCATTTTCAGCCTTAAGGCTGTTGATGTCGTTAAGCACAGGATCAGGCAGATGTATCTGGTCCATATCGGAGCGGGGAATTTTTATATCATTCATCTTTACCACCCTGCCCGGCACACCTACCACGGTGGAGTTCGGTGGAACTTCTGACAGCACAACCGAATTTGCTCCTATCTTGGAATTCTCTCCGACTGTGAATGAACCGATTACTTTAGCACCTACACCGACCATAACATTATCTTCAAGAGTAGGATGACGTTTTCCCTGTTCCTTTCCCGTACCGCCAAGGGTTACACATTGGTATAATGTTACATTATTTCCTATGACAGTTGTCTCTCCAATAACCACCGCATGTCCGTGGTCTATGAAAAAACCCTCCCCTATGGTCGCCCCCGGATGTATCTCTATTCCCGTCTTTCTGGCTGCCCTTTGGGATATCTTTCTGGCTCTGTAGTATTTTCCCTTCTCATACAGCCTATGGGCTTTTCTGTATTTATATATTGCCCAGAAGCTTGGATAAAGTAATACTTCTTTAATTGTTTTGATGGCAGGATCACGCTCCTTTATAACAGCAGCCTGCTCCTTAAAATATTTATAAAATGACATCTTCCTTACTTCCTAATTATTTATTACATGAACAAAACATATTTTAATTTACAGCAATTTTCTCTAAAATTACCCATAAATTAAAAAGCTTCGTCTCTGACATATACCAGAGACGAAGCAATAACTCCGCGGTTCCACTCTAATTGGATTACTCCCACTTAACAGGTTAACGCCCTTCTACGTGCCGACATACTCATCAATTCACCCATGCATCAGCATTGCCAAATCCATTTTCCGCCAGCCGGCTCCCGAATGCACTTCGTATAACTCTCCGATAAGCCTGCTTACAGCCGATGACAGGCTCTCTCTGAAATCCTCCGAATTACCTACTCTCTTCGTTCTTCGCCTTTTTCTACTTTAGTATATGAGCCACTTTTTAATTTGTCAACACGGAATTTTTATTCCTATCCATTCTTTCCCAATCATCTTTCGGATATAATTCTGTATACTTCTTTTGTATCTTATTTGCAGATAATATTACCGACATATATTATAATATCTCTAATACTTTCTTTATATTGATTATAAATTAGCTTGAACAACCTCATTATAACGGAAAGGTGATTTTTTTGTATAACAATTGTCGCGCACCCGCATAGCGGATGGTTAATATTTCGCACGCTTCGCAAGCTCAACAGGCTCACAACCTATAATTTTAAACGGTCAAAAATCGACGTTGAACGGTAAAAAAGTAAACATTTTTATTTTTCAAAATGCGTGGTATAATATGAACACTTAATGAATGCAAGCAATGCGAAGCATGAATTTAGTGAGAATATATACCTGTGACCTTAGCGAATAAAATGAGCTTAGTTCACATGGTATAATATGAACACTTAATCATCATCCGAATAATAACATAATATTTTTAAGCAATAAGGAGACACCTATGATTAATATGACTATATCAGATACAAAAGGATTTGTCAGAAAGCTTCTTATGGAGGAAATATTTGATACCTTTCTCTTGGTTGAAGCAAATGTGAAAAGCAATGTCAGCTATCACATAAGCGGCAGGTTAAATAAGGATTTCTTCGATAATGATGAGCTGGAGAGCATGGTATCTGCAGATTATTCCAGCTGGCACACCATCAGACCACATATCTTCAATGTAATAAAAGGAAAGAAACAGCCCCTCAGCTTTAAGATTGTATTTATCCTTTCAAACCCTAACATAGAACGAATCATTGAAAAAAATAATCTTCCATTATCAGTAGATGACGTGGCAAATCTTGCTCTGAATATCTATTTTGACGGCAGCAATATGACAGCCACTACAATTGCTTCATTAAAAAGCTTTTCTTTTGATAAATCCCTTGAAAATCTTTGGGGCAAAAATGTCCTGGCATTTTTCAAGCACAATGAGATACCTGTAGAAATAATATAATGCATAATGATATAGCAGTTGTCAGATATCCGTATCCCCTCTTCTGAACAACTTCAAATTGTAAAATAATTCTAAAATATTTATTAATTATTAGCACTCAGCCCATTCGAGTGCTAATTTTCTCTTGACTTTCATTTTTTTGTGTTTTATTATGGTGTAGCACGCTAATATAAGCGTATATCAAATTTCATAAGACAGATTTCTATATCTGTTTCCATAAGAATAATAATTTCATTTAAAGGAGATGTACAAAAATGAAAAAAGGTAATTTATCAATCAACAGTGAAAACATATTCCCTGTCATTAAGAAATGGCTATATTCTGACCATGACATTTTCGTAAGAGAACTGATTTCAAATGGATGTGATGCCGTTACAAAGCTTAAGAAGCTGTCACTGATGGGCGAGTTTGATGAACCTAATGAGCCATATAGAATTGACGTTATCACCAGTTCAGAGGATAAAACAATCCAATTTATTGATAATGGTATCGGTATGACAGCTGAAGAGGTAGAAAAATATATTAACCAAATCGCTTTTTCAGGGGCAGAAGCTTTTCTTGAACAATATAAGGACAAGGCAACCGAAGAACAGATAATCGGTCATTTCGGTTTAGGCTTCTATTCTGCGTTTATGGTTGCCGATAAGGTTACTATTGAAACAAAGTCATACAAGGATGATGAAGATGCTGTTCTTTGGGAATGTAAAGACGGACTTGAGTACTCCATGAAGAAAAGCGTAAAATCAGGCAGAGGAACTATCATTACTCTTTATCTCAACGAAGACAGCTACGAATTTTCAAATGAATATCGTGTAAAAGAAGTAATTGACAAATACTGCTCTTTCATGCCGGTAGAAATCTACTATACAAATGCCGATGCACCTGTGGAAGATCCAAAGGAAACAACTGTAGACAGCACAGCCACAACGGAAGATGATGATAAGACAGATACATTAAAGAAGAAAACAGAGAAAGAGGATGGCGATTTCAAGGAGATAGATGAAGAGGCCGATAAGAATACACCAAAGCCACTTAATAATACTACCCCTCTTTGGAGCAAGCATCCAAATGACTGTACAGATGAGGAATACAAGGAATTCTACCACAAGGTATTCCATGACTACAAAGAACCATTATTCTGGATACATCTTAATATGGATTATCCGTTTAACCTGAAAGGCATACTCTATTTCCCTAAGATTAACACACAGTATGATAATCTTGAAGGCACAATAAAGCTGTATAATAATCAGGTATTTGTAGCTGATAATATTAAAGAGGTTATTCCTGAATTTCTTATGTTGCTGAAGGGAGCTATTGACTGCCCTGACCTTCCGCTCAATGTATCAAGAAGCGCTCTTCAAAATGACGGTTTTGTCAAGAAGATATCAGATTATATTACAAAGAAGGTTGCAGATAAATTGTCCGGTATGTATAAGGTTCACAAAGAGGATTATGAAAAATACTGGGACGACATCAATCCATTTATCAAATTCGGCTGCTTAAAGGATGAAAAATTCCTTGATAAGATGAAGGACTACTGTATATACAAGAACCTGGAAGGCAATTACCTTACACTTCCTGAGTATCTGGAAGCAGGAAAAGAAAAATATGAAAATAAGGTATTCTACGTTACGGATGAACTGGCTCAGTCACAGTATATCAACATGTTCAAAGAGGAAGGCATTGATGCTCTTATTATGACTCAGACTATTGACAGTCCGTTCATTACGCTCCTTGAGCAGAAGAATGAAAATGTACATTTCTACAGAATAGACGCTGACCTGACAGACAACTTTGTAAATGACAGTCTGTCTGAAGAAACTGCAAAAGAATATACAGATAAGCTGACTGAACTCTTTAAGAAGGCGCTTGACACGGAAACCCTTACCATTAAAGTCGAAGCGCTTAAGAATGACAACACCTCTTCTATGCTGACACTTTTTGAAGAGTCAAGACGTATGCAGGAAATGATGAAAATGTACGGTATGGCAGGCATGGGTATGGATCCGTCTATGTTTGGCGGTCAGGGTGAAACCCTTGTACTGAACTCAAACAACAGCCTTGTAAAATACATTCTGGATAATCCTGACAGCGAGCACACACCAACAATCTGCTGCCAGCTTTATGATTTGGCTGTTATCGCAAACCGCCCTCTCTCCGCAGATGCCATGACAAAATTCATAGCAAGAAGCAATGAGATTCTTGGAATATTAGCAAAATAATTATCAAAAATAAGGATATCAATTCTAAATATGAAAGCAATAAATATTTAGAATTGATATCCCGTTTTTATAAATCGTTTATTAAAAATAAATACATATCAAATTTTCAATACTATTGAATGGATTTGGGTAAATCGATCTCCAGACAATCTGCACTGACCTTACATGGCAAAAATAAAATCTCAACACCTGACATTTTTGCTTCATCTAAAGCTATTCCAAACTCAGGATGTGTCGCTATATTTGCACGCACTTCATAAATTCCTTCCATCTGTATAACAAATTTTGTACACGCCTATTAAATCATACAATGTCTTACGATTTGGATTATCGGTCCGCTCCAAAATCACATCAGCATCCGAAATTAAAAGCTCTCGCAATCGTCCTGTGTTTTTAACATGTACCGTATCCAGCTTATCTCCTACCCAGACCTTTGCAATAAAACGGTTAGGTCTGCTATGAAATTTTCCGTAAATTATATTTTGATATTTCATATTTCTGTCATACAAAATGTATATCCCTTTTACGAGATATCAAATTATTTTTTACAAAATGAACCCTTCTACTTTGCGAGAATTTCAATTCCCTGTTCTGTCATCAATAACGTATATTCCCACTGTGCTGAAGGAGAACCGTCCTCCGTATAAATAGTCCAGCCATCATCAGCATCCTGATATACATCAGGTGCCCCCAGATTAATCATCGGTTCTATGGTAAATGTCATACCCGGCACTATCACATAATCCTTTCCAGGCTGACCGATATGGCTTACATATGGGTCTTCATGCATTTCAAGACCTACGCCATGTCCGCCTATCTCACGAACGACGGAATATCCCTGCTCCGTAGCAAATTTGTTAATGGCATAGCCTATATCTCCTATCGTACAGTACGGCTTACAAACCTCTACACCTAAATCAAGTGCTTTTTTTGTATCTTCAACCAGCTTCTTCCATACAGGGTCTACATTACCAAGCATAAACATTCTTGAAGAATCGCCATAATATCCGTTATACATCGTTGTACAGTCAATATTTACAATATCTCCATCCTGTAAAATCTGCTCCTTACTTGGAATACCATGACATACTACATCATTTACCGATATGCATACACTTTTTGGATATCCTTCATATCCAAGACATGCCGGAACTGCATTTATCGATTTTGTGTATTCATAGATAAGGGTATCAAGCTCCTCTGTAGATACTCCGATTTTTACAAAAGGTGTTATATAATCCAGCACCATTGTATTGATACGGGATGCCTCTCTAATTCCCTCAATCTGTTCAGGTGTTTTTATCATCTTTCTTGTAGGAATTTTATATCCTTTCAGTCTCATAGCCTCAAGCTTATCATCCATTACCAGATGACATGATTTATATTTTTTCCCACTGCCACACCAACAAATATCATTTCTTCCAAGCTTCATAATGATTCCTCACTTCTATATTTTCAGGTATAAACAACGCATAATACAACAAATTTCATTTGCTTATTGATACCCATTCCATTTGGTAATATATCATCCACATTATACAGTATGTATAAACACTATACAATCATTCAAATATGATAAATCTATATTACTTATATAAAAAATCATATAAAATAAATTCACATAAAATATATTTCGTATAATCCTTTATCATATGTACTATAATACGAATTGAGAAAAATTACTACTTGTTTGTTGATAAATATTTTTCAACATATTTGTAGTAATTCAACTCCGTAATATTATCAGCCGCCGTAAATTTATTTGCAACATAAGCCTTCATATTTTCCACCTGCTCATTGGAAACCACTGCTCTGTTTCTTGCCTCAACATTTTCCGTATTTGCATTATAGAAAAAATCATCTGTAATAAAGCTTCTGTTTGAAAACATTACAAGTCCCTGTGAATCGGACAAAATATCTTGTCCTATTATAAGTCTGGAATCATAATCAAGTCCCATTAAATTTGAAACAGTCGGAAGTATATCGATACTGCTGCACACCTTATCAACCTCTATAGGCTCCTCCATGGAAGCAGACCATATAATAAGGCTGCTCTTATATGCTTCAAAATTATCTTCAAGCTCATAGCCTGCCAATTCATCAAGAACATCCATATTGTCATATGGAACATGATCACCTGCCAGTACAATCAATGTATTATCCAGCACATCATGCGCCTCTAATTCATCGAGAAGCTCTGTAATTGCTGCTTCAAGCTCATATTGCGCCGCCAGATATGCCTTTGTCGTTTCCGTATAATGAAGCTTCTCAACTACACTCCAGTTCTTTCTGCTTATATAATTCGCGTCATAGCTGTATAATACATGACCGCTTACCGTTAGATAATATATATGAAACGGTTGATTATCTATCCACTCATCTACCGTATCCTGTACCATGATGAGGTCTGACTGCGGCCATGGAATCTGGCCATATTCGTCATGCTGTTCGGGAAGACCTGAGCCGTTTGCCCGCCAATCATAGCCCAAAGCCGGATGGGTGATATCCCTGTCATAATAGGTATAATCATTATTATGATAACCTATCGATGTATAGCCTTTCCTGTTAAGCTGATTAGCCAGTGAAAATATCATACCATTCTCATTCTTCCCTGCCCGGTACATACTCAGATATCCGCCGTTTTTTGTAGGACTGCCCATCAGATTTGCATATTCTCCACCTAATGTCGAGCCATACCACAATGGCTGATAGTAGTTATGAAACACAAAGCCCTCATTTGCCAGCTTTGATAGGTTCGGAAAAAGTCCCGACTCTAAGGCATAACCGGAAAATCCTTCTGCCGTTATCAAGATAAGATTATATCCTTCAAACATTCCTGTATACTCATTTTTCTTTGTCGGCTCAAGGCTCTGGAAATATTCACTAAGCGAGCTTATTCCCTCATTTCCTGCCACATCATTTATTTCATTAAAATCTATATCCAGAACATTTGGAGATGTATCAATGGGAGCTGTATATTCTTCTGCTTCAGCATCCGCCATACTTTCCATAGCATCTTCTGTTGATACCTCCGTATTGTCTTTTGTGCTTACTATTTGAAAATTCAAATCCCCTCTGTCTCTGCCCGTTTTCCCTACAAATGCTTCACGCATATCTACTATAAATGCCTCATATACTCCCAGCTTTTCCACCGCCATATCAACGGAGGTATACTGTTTGTAGATTTGATACGCACTGTATAATGTATTTTTGTCTGTCTTCATTATCATTATATTGAATATATATATTACAACCACAAATGCTGTCAGACATATATTCATCCACCACTTACGCGGCTTGTAATCCACTATTTTACGGGAAAAAATGATAATAAACAGAATCGGTAAAAGCATAATGATGAACAGCCAAATATTTTCTTTTATATTTTCAATAACCGTCGCATAGTTGTCTGCTGCCTGATTTCCGTATTTTATGGTTCCTGCAACGGAAAGATAGTTGTTAAATACTTCATGGTATATAAGCTGTGCTAAGAACAGGATACCTGTAAACAGGGTAAAAACCACCGCAATTATTTTATTGACAATGGTCGGAAACAGATTTGTAAAAATACTGATAAATCCACCCACGGAGAAAGAAAATAATATTATGTAAACTATATTGATATCCTTAAATCCGAAATTACATCCGTGAAACAGCAGCTCATAAAACAAAATCATAGCAGTAAATAGTATAGTCGTATTAAAAGGCATACGAAAAAAGAAGCCTCTTTTCTTCTCTTTATCTGTCACAACCTTAATGACATAGGCTTCTTCCATTTCAAGCACAACAGGCTCATCTACTTCTGCTGTATCATTTTTATTCAAAGTATCATCATTGCCCGGATTGTCATCCTCACCTAAAATATGCCCCTCATCTGAAGCATCATTCACAATCGGGATATCTGCGCCATCCGTATCATGATTCATTTTTACTAATTGTACCTTCGGTTCTTCAGGGTTCACCGGAGGTACGTTAATGGTCTCTATATTTTTACTATATGGATTTTCTGAATTATTAGCCATTGCCACTCTTTCTAAAATGCGTTATGTTAACTAATCTCCAAAAATACCCACGCTGTGCAGCCTTATACAAAAGCATACCTACAGCTTGCTGAGTATTCTGCTATCGTTTCGTTTCTATTTCACCTATTTTACGCCATACTGTTCATAATAAGCATCTATAGCAGCCTTCAAAGTATCATCAATAACAATTTTTCCCTTGTATTCCTTGTTATAAAGATGCTCGACGACTTCAGCCATTGTAACGATGGCAGTTGTCTTAATTCCATAATTCTCTTCAATTTCTGCCAGAGCGCTCTTCTTTCCCTGCCCTCTCTCCATTCTGTCCACAGATACAACAAGGCCTATCACATCTACATCCCCCTGCGCCTTTATGATTGGCAAGGTCTCCTGTATCGATGTTCCAGCAGTTGTTACATCCTCGATAATAACCACCTTGTCACCATCTTCTATAGGACTTCCAAGAAGGATTCCTTTATCACCATGGTCCTTAACTTCTTTTCTGTTAGAGCAATATTTTATATCCTCATCATACATTTCGGCAATAGACATGGTCGTTGCAACCGTAAGCGGAATTCCTTTATATGCAGGTCCGAACAAAACATCAAAATCAAGACCAAATTCAGCATTGACAGCCTCTGCATAATACTCGCCAAGTCTCTTAAGCTGCGCTCCGGTTCTATAAAATCCGGTATTTACAAAAAACGGTGTTTTTCTTCCACTCTTTGTTGTAAAATCACCAAACTTTAATACATTACAGTCAATCATAAATTCAATAAATTCTTTTTTGTACTGTTCCATATCTCTTATATCCTCCATAGCACTAAATTAGGGATATTTTACCATAAATACATTATGTTAGCAATCCATTTTAATTTTGCATATTATCAGAAATATTGCTTGTAAATAACTTTTGTTTACTATATCAGATGGGAGATGACTCCCGCCTCTATAGGCGGCGAGTAACAAATTTACA
>CAZATW010000047.1:0-8370 GCA_964488185.1 uncultured Coprococcus sp.
AAGAGGCTTGTTTTCTGTAAAAATAGTGCGAATTATTTTTTCCTTTCAAAGCTGTTTACCTCTTAATATAGAAATTACTTTACAAAGGAAAAACAGTCCGTAAAACAATTTCTATAATATACCGTTATCTAATTTCAGATAGTTAAATAATATTCGACTGTATGTGTTGAAGCGGTTACGGATATACTATTTCTTATAGGAAAGACTTTGCTTATGCTTGTTTTGTCAGAATACAATCGCAAACAGGCAGCAGGGAATATATAAGGGAGAAGATTAGATGAAAGATAAGATTTTTGGTATTCTGCAAAGAGTAGGGCGTTCATTTATGCTGCCAATCGCCATACTACCTGTTGCAGGTCTGCTGCTGGGAATAGGCAGCTCCTTTACAAATGAGACAATGCTAAGAACATATGGACTTATAAATGTGTTAGGACCGGGAACGGTATTGGCAGCAGTATTTCAGGTAATGAGTGATGCAGGAAATATTGTATTTGCAAATCTGCCGATTATATTTGCAATCGGTGTAGCTATTGGAATGGCAAAGCGAGAAAAAGAGGTCGCAGCGCTTGCCGCAGCGATTGCATTTTTTATCATGCATGCAGCTATTGGCGCATTGATTACCATAAATGGCGGTGAAGAGAATATGCTTGAGGGTGCAGTGACCTCGGTATGTGGCATTACATCCTTGCAAATGGGTGTGTTTGGCGGTATTATTGTAGGACTTGGCGTGGCAGCTCTTCATAATAAGTTTTATAAGGTTGAGTTTCCGCAGGTGCTTTCATTTTTTGGCGGAACACGATTTGTTCCGATTATTTCAGCACTTGTATATACAGGTGTAGGTATTTTAATGTTCTTTATATGGCCTGTCATTCAGCGAGGCATATATGCAGTTGGTGATTTGGTATTGAATTCCGGTTATGTCGGTACGTGGGTATATGGTTTTATGGAGCGTCTGCTGATTCCATTTGGTCTCCACCATGTATTTTATTTGCCGTTCTGGCAGACTGCTGTCGGTGGAACCTTAGAGGTTGGAGGGCAGATAATTGAAGGAGCACAAAATATTTTCTTTGCACAGCTTGCAGACCCTACGGTTGATAAATTCGCTGTTTCAGCGACAAGATTTATGTCTGGTAAGTTTCCGCTGATGATATTCGGACTTCCGGGGGCTGCTCTTGCCATGTATAAATGTGCAAATTCCGATAAACGTAAGGCTGTAGGTGGTCTGCTTTTATCGGCAGCGCTTACTTCCATGCTGACAGGTATAACCGAGCCGTTGGAGTTCACTTTCTTGTTTGTAGCGCCGCTGTTATACGGGATTCACTGTATATTTGCAGGACTTGCCTATATGCTGATGCATGTATTTAACGTAGGTGTCGGAATGACATTCTCCGGTGGATTGATTGATATGACACTGTTTGGAATCCTGCAGGGAAATGCCAAGACGAACTGGATATGGATTGTCATTGTAGGAATCGGATATTTCATTGTTTATTATCTGTTGTTTCATCTGTTAATCAGTAAGCTTGACCTTAAGACACCGGGACGTGATAACAACGATGAAGTAAAGCTATATAGACGAAGTGATGTAGAAGCGAAGAAACAGGGCACTCATGATAATCATGACACAGACAAGGTATCACAAATGATTTGCAACGGACTGGGTGGTAAGAAAAATATTTCTGATGTGGATTGCTGTGCTACACGTCTTCGTTGTACAGTCCATAATGGCGAGCTTGTAAATGAAGAAATGCTGAAGGAAACAGGTGCATCAGGTGTCGTGAAAAAGGGAAATGGTGTTCAGGTTATATATGGTCCCAAGGTATCGGTAATTAAGTCACATTTGGAAGATTATCTTGAAACGGCTCTTGATGAAATATATGAAGGTGACGGTAAAGAATATACAGGAGAAATAGCGGGAGAGGGAACAAAAGAAAATACCGTGCATCAGAATCAACACAAAAAGAGTATCACGATAGGAAGTCCGGTAAATGGTGAGGTATTTGAGTTATCCAAGGTGCCTGATGATGCATTTGCCAGTGGTATGATGGGTGACGGGGTTGCTGTTATGCCGGAGGATGAGTTTGTTGTTGCACCTGAGGACGGAGAGGTAATGTTTGTTTTCGATACAAAGCATGCCATAGGCTTTGTGACTGACAGTGGTATAACCATGCTGCTTCATATGGGAATTGATACGGTCAAGCTGGAAGGAAAGGGCTTTGAGGTTCTTGTTGAGCAGGGACAAAAGGTAAAAAAAGGAACGCCTATGCTGAAGCTGGATTTGGAATATTTGAAGCATAATGCACCTTCCATGATGTCACCTATCCTTTGTACAGAGCTTGCCGAAGAGATGAGTGTAAGACTGATTAAAGAGGGAAAAATTTCTGCAGGAGATAAAATGATGGAAATAAATTCCCATCATTGATGAAAAGATAACAGGTATATCGGTCACAATAAAAAATGTATGGATTTATATTAAGTAACCATATATAATATGAGGTATCAAATTCAATGTTTACAAGGAGAAAATAGTATGTCGAATCAAAAGATACCTTATAAGATTTATTTGGAAGAAAATGAGATGCCGAAGCAGTGGTACAATCTTCGTGCTGATATGAAGTGTAAGCCGGAGCCATTGTTAAACCCTGGTACACTTCAGCCGGTAACACTGGAGGAGCTGTCGGGCATATTCTGTGAGGAGCTTGCAAAGCAGGAATTAAATGATACAGATGCATATATCGATATTCCTGAGGAAATTCGCAAGTTCTATAGAATGTATCGTCCGTCACCGCTTGTCAGAGCCTATTGTTTAGAGGAGAAGCTTCAGACTCCTGCCAAGATTTATTATAAGTTTGAAGGAAATAATACAAGCGGAAGCCATAAGCTCAATTCTGCCATTGCTCAGGCATATTATGCAAAGCAGCAGGGACTTAAGGGTGTGACAACAGAGACAGGTGCAGGCCAGTGGGGAACAGCACTTTCTATGGCTTGTTCGTATTTTGATTTGGACTGTCAGGTCTATATGGTAAAGGTTTCATATGAGCAAAAACCATTTCGCCGTGAGGTTATGAGGACATATGGAGCATCAGTCACACCTTCACCATCAGAAACGACCAATGTCGGCAGGGCGATTTTGAAGGAACATCCGGGGACTACAGGAAGTCTTGGCTGTGCCATTTCTGAGGCTGTTGAAAAAGCGGTCAGCTCAGAGGGGTATCGTTATGTGTTGGGCAGTGTTTTAAATCAGGTCTTACTTCATCAGTCCGTAATCGGACTTGAAACAAAAACAGCACTGGATAAATATGGAATCAATCCTGATGTTATTATCGGTTGTGCAGGCGGTGGTTCCAATCTTGGCGGTCTTATAGCACCGTTTATGGGTGAAAAATTAAGAGGTGAAAAGGACTATCAGATTATTGCCGTTGAACCTGCTTCATGCCCTAGCTTCACAAGAGGAAAGTATGCATATGATTTCTGTGATACGGGTAGAGTATGTCCTTTGTCCAAGATGTATACTTTAGGAAGCGGATTTATTCCATCAGCGAATCATGCAGGTGGACTTCGCTATCATGGTATGAGTTCTACACTTTCAAAGCTGTATGATGATGGCTTAATGGAGGCTCGTTCTGTAGAGCAGACGGCAGTATTTGAGGCAGCAACCCAGTTTGCAAGAATAGAGGGAATTCTCCCTGCGCCTGAAAGCTCACATGCAATCCGTGTAGCAATAGATGAGGCTCTTAAGTGTAAGGAAACAGGCGAGGAAAAAACGATTGTATTCGGACTTACAGGAACAGGCTACTTTGATATGGTAGCTTATGAGAAGTACAACAATGGCGAGATGTCAGATTATATTCCGACTGATGAGGATTTGAAGCCGGGATTTGATTCTCTTCCAAAGGTAGATTAATAAAAATAAGTATAAGGTGGGAAAAAGAAGCCGCAAAGTGCAGTTCTCCGTTTCGGGGAAAAGCATTTGCGGTTTCTTAGTGTGGAAAAATAGATAATTGGATTTGCCATTATACATAAACGAGGGGATTGATTATATAATGGTAGGATGTTCGCAAACTGTAGTTGTAGAATATTCCATTTTGGGATGGTTAAAAGCTTGATTGTAATATGGTATTATCTAATTATCCTGTATGGTGCAGGAATTAGGTTTTATGCGGAGAAGCGTAATGAAAATAGGTAAAAAGAGGATAATGACAGTATTGCTTGTTATAATGTTACTTGTTGTTACGGGATGTAAGAAAGACCCGCAGGACCTGACTACAGGTGAGAAGCTTACATATTTGCAGATAGACGGCAAGGAGTTTCCTATTCCATGCAAGGTCGGGGAAATGGGAAAGGAATTTAAACTTGTAAATGGACTCGAACATGAAGAAGGATATGCCATAGCAGGATTAACATATAACAATCAAAATATAGGGAAGGTATATCTGGCAGATTGTAATATTGGAGACGGACTTGTAGATATGAGTACGGGTTATGAGGATAAATGGATATACGCTCCGCGAGGATGCGCAGGGATTCGTAAATGAGTTATGTCAGCTAACGCTGACACGAATCCCGCGCCAAGACTCGCGAGCGAGTCTTGAATATGATTTTAATTTATAGAAAAATTTTTTAGAGAAATACTGTTTTTAAATTGAAATCTCAGGGTAAATAGTTTACCATAGTAAGTAGACATTGTTTGCTAAAATGTATTTTAATGCGGCTTTACGTACTTCAATCATTTAGACAAACAGGGGAAGGGGAATATAACATGCAATTCATTTTTTCAGCTTTAAAAAGACAGAATAATGAAGAACAATCACAATTTGATAATAGAATCCAACGTATGCTTCCCTTTTTATCAGGTTTTGTTTATTTTGACTTGAGAAATTATAATCCCGAATCCGGAGAGTTCAATGTTTATATAGAGTGGAATGAAGAGCTTATGGACATGCTTCATTATAGATTGCCCTCAGGTGGATATTATGTAAAAGCGACCATAAAGCAGGCATACGAATTTCACAATCTAAAAACGGGACTTCCTGTTTATATGAAGCTGGTTTCAAGAGATGGAAGAATATATCCCTATAGAACATATACGATGGCATTTGGAAGACCATATAGTGTAGAATTTGGCGGAGAAATGCTGATACCGTTTGAAGACAGATATGAAGAGCTTGGGTGTGTGGCGGCAAAGAAAGAAAATAAATCCTTTGCAGGGAGCAGTCATAGAATATATCTAAATGGCAGTCAAAAGGTTAGAATTAATAGCAGTCAAAAATTAGGAATAAATGGCAGTCAAGGATTTAGATTAAATAGCAGTCAGAGGTTTGAGGTGTTTGGCAGCCAAAGGTTTAGGTTAACCGGCAGTCAGCGGGGATATTTATTCGGCAGCCGGAGGGATTTCCTGTTTGGCAGCCAGAGAAGTTTTCTGTTCGGCAGTCAGCGGGGGTTCCTGTCCGGCAGTCAGGCATATGCTATGATTACAGGCTCTCAACGGGAGACAAATGACAGGTTTCAGTATAATGGCTTACCTCCTGTGTGGACGGCTGCAGAGTATTGGTCGCTTATCCCGCCGGAATGGCAGATCATTAATCATTCAAGAAGACCTGTAGAAAAGAAGGGTGGAAATGCCAGACTTGGATATGGACTTGATTTAATATAAAGGGGTGTTAAAAATCAAAGGATTTCATACAATATGGACGAAACCATATCTGACTGCCAATGATACAGATGAATACTTTATGCAGGATTATGAAATATTAACCATGATAATGTCGGCATTAATGTGGCAAAAGAATAATGGTGATATTTGGATGTATGGGGATAGACAGGCTCTCGATTATATGGATAAGCTGGGCATCGGTCATATATGGAATGGAGGGCTTGACGAGATAAAGGTGCCTGACAAGGTACCTGAAAAGGTTTTTTGGGCTGCGGGCAAGCTGTATGCAATGGAGCAGGTCACTATGCCTGCGGTAATGGTGGATTTGGATTTAATTATATGGCAGAGCGTAACAGATTATATAAAAAATACAGATATATGTGCGATTCATAGAGAGGGCATATTTCCTGATGTGTATCCGGGAAGAGAATTTTTTAATATGACAGAGGATTATAAGTTTGATGCTGACTGGGACTGGAATGCTTTTCCTGTAAATACTTGTATGCTTTATATAGCAGATGATGAATTTAAGAAATATTATGTAAGAAGTGCCTTTGATTTTATGGAGCATTGCCGGGAGAGAGAAGAGAACTTGTGCCATATGGTATTTGCGGAGCAGAGAATGCTTGCCATGTGTGCAGAAAAAAAGGGAAAAGTTATTTCTTCATTTTTCCCGTCCTCTATGGATATTGAGCATCAGGATATATTTACGCATTTATGGGGGTATAAGAATATTCTGAAGTTTAATTATAAGGACAGGGTGGCATTTAATAATAAAATGTGCAGGAGAATTCTTGCAGAGTTTCCGGAACAGGCAGAAACGATAGCAAGGCTTACTATTGCAAGGGAATAAGTATTATATTAAGATTAGTTAATTTTTTATAGAAGGGGTATTTTGGTATGATGTTTACTAATGAAGTAATGAAGCTGTTTGGTATAAAGTGGAATAGGTATAATAAGTGTATTTCCGGAGTTTTGAAATATGACAGGCTGACTTATGGAAGCGATTATGTGAATTCTGGCGAGTATTTTTATTTCTTTTTAAATGAGGATGCTACAGAACTTCATATCGGATTTTGTGATAGGATGTGTTATGAGGAGGGAGCATATGACGCTGCAAATGGTCCGAGAATAAATGAAATCGTTATCAAAAATGATAAACTGCCTACAATGCTTGGAAATAAGAAATTTTACGAGTCATTATACAAAAAGTATATAGCATTATACGAGAAATTTTACAGCAGTTATGTAGAGGGGGATATGTCTGAAGGAATCATATCTGTTTGCGGAAGAAATTATCACTACCTTACATCAGAGAAGTCTGCGGGAGAATATGATTACTATATAGAAGAACTCGAACAGCCTTGTAAACCGTATATGCCTATGGCAAATACCGGAAAAAAGCTTCATATGCTTTTATTTACGAATGACTATATGGAGAGATTATATTAATCGATATTATCATGAATATTTTTAAGAAAATACCAAAAGAAATATATATTTATATATTATGGGGCATTTTGGTCGGAATAGTAAATATTGGTTCTTCATATTTATTTATATACAAATGTGAAATAAATGAGTTATATGCCAATTTTTTGTCATGGATACTCTATAATTATGTATCATTTGTAACAAATAGAAAATCCGTATTCCATACCCATACACAGAATATAAAAGAGTATGTAATTCAGCTAATACAGTTCTACATAAGCAGAGTAATTACATTTCTTATAGAGGAAGGGCTTCTATTCCTGTTTGTTACGATAATAGATTTACCTGCGATGGGAGTTAAGGTATGTACCTCTATATTGGTTATATTCCTGAACTATTTTATAAGTAAGAAGTTTATATTTTAATCCAAATAGGATATTTAAGGATTTTCTTGATATATGTACCGTCTAGTAGCTGGAGAGTATATAAAAAAATTATCAATGTGTGAAATAATGAGGGAATTAATAAGGTCTATGTCTTAATTAATTCCCTCATCTGATATGTAATCTTTCTTATAGATTACCAGTCTTTTATCAGGTCTTCTTCCCTAACATGATACTCTTTCAAAAATTTCTTCAAATCCTTATCATCACGGATAAGCATAATATCTTGAAATTTTCCTGTAGCAGTATTTTTAAATCCCGCAACCTTTTCTCCTGTACAAATACTTATATGAATACAAGGACGGAGTTGATTTTCGGCGGTATTATTTGCGTTATATGCTACATCATGTTGAGTATTTATACTTTTAGTAGTATTTTTAAAAATTTTTATATTTTTTTTATGAAAAAACATAAAACAGTCCTTTCCAAATTGTAACAAATTGAGTTATAATCATAATGTTAAGCTGAAATATGGATATCTATACCTATATGCAATCTATGATGAAAATACCTATGCTGACTAGATAGCATAGGAGGATAAATGCCGTTTCGTCTAATCACATATAGCGTATAAATTAGGTAAAATGTGTTGATATTTCTATATAAGAAAAATCGATTACATTTATAATAAGGCTTTTCCATTTTAAAAGCAATCACAATACCCTCGTGAATATAGAAATTTACATGGTATAATATGAACACTCAACGAATACAAGCAGAGCGCAGTATGAGTATAGTGAGAATATATACCTGACACCTTAGCGAACAGAAAGTGAGCTTAGTTGACATGGTATAATATGAACACTCAACGAATACAAGCAGAGCGCAGTATGAGTATAG
>CAZATW010000047.1:8470-21499 GCA_964488185.1 uncultured Coprococcus sp.
TATATACCTGACACCTTAGCGAACAGAAAGTGAGCTTAGTTGACATGGTATAATAATCAAGGAGATATGAGATGAAAAAGAGAGTAGTAATTACGGGTATGGGAGCTATTACTCCTATAGGACACAATGTTGAAGAATATTGGACAGGACTTAAGGAAGGAAGGCATGGCTTTGGTCCAATCACACAGTTCGACGGAACCGATTACAAATGTAAGGTAGTCGGAGAGGTGAAGGATTTTGTGGCAAAGGACTATATAGACGCAAAGGATGCCAGAAGAATGGCAAGATTTACACAATTTGCAGTTAAAGCGGCAAAGGAAGCTATGGCGGATTCAGGTTTGGATATGTCAGTTGAAGATCCATACCGCGTAGGAACATGTATCGGTTCCGGTGTAGGAAGTCTTCAGGAGATAGAAGGTGCATATGATAAAATTATTACAAAGGGACCAAACCGTGTAAGTCCATTTGTTGTACCTATGATGATTAGTAATATTGCAGCCGGGAATGTTGCAATCCAGTTTGGTCTTAAGGGAAAGAGTATCGATGTAGTTACGGCTTGTGCTTCAGGAACAAACAGTATCGGTGAAGCATTTAGAACTATTCAGTATGGAGATGCTGACGTGATGGTTGCAGGCGGTACAGAGGCAGCAGTTACACCTGTTGGAATCTCAACCTTTGATTCGCTTACGGCACTGACATCTTCAACAGACCCTGACAGATGTTCGATACCGTTCGACAAGGACAGAAGCGGATTTGTACTTGGCGAAGGTGCAGGTATTGTTATACTTGAAGAGCTTGAGCATGCAAAGAAGAGAGGCGCAAAGATATATGCGGAGATAACAGGCTATGGCTGTTCTAGTGATGCTCATCATATTACTGCTCCGGAGGAGTCTGGTGAAGGTCCTGCCGTTGCAATGTTAAATGCTGTAAGGGATGCGGGTGTTTCTCCTGATGATGTTCAATACATCAATGCACATGGTACAAGTACACACCTGAATGACCTTGTAGAGACAAGAGCCATAAAGAAGGCATTTGGTGAGCATGCAAAAGATATAAAGATTAATTCAACAAAATCTATGACAGGTCACTTGCTTGGCGCTGCCGGTGCTATTGAGTGTGTGGCATGTGTAAAGACGATTGAAGAAGGATATATCCACAGAACACGTGGTCTTATAGAGAGTGAAGAAGAGCTTGACCTTGATTACTGTAAGGAGCCATATGAGATGGAGGTTGATTGTGCTCTTAGTAATTCACTTGGTTTTGGTGGTCATAATGCATGTATTCTTTTACAGAAATATAAGGGGTAAAAAGGAATGTTATTTATAAAGAAAAAGGCGAAGGATGCAGAGCTTAAGGCTGAAAATGCATCCTCAGTTGAAAAAGAAGAGAAGCCTGAAACAATTAAATGTCCAAAATGCGGAAAGGAAGTAGATAAGCAGCGCGTCGTTAAGGCAAAATATATCTGCTATGAGTGTGGTTCCTATTTCCGTGTCAAGACAAAAAACAGAATTAAAATGGTAACGGATTCCAAGACCTTCGAGCCGTGGTTTGAGGATATGCCAAAGTCAAATCCGCTGAATACAGAAGGCTATGAGGAAAAGGTGGCAGCAGCACAGGAGAAGACAGGGCTGAATGAGGCAGTTACGATAGGTAAAGCACTTGTAAACGGAGAGCCATGCGTAATCGGTGTTTGTGATGCCCGATTTCTGATGAGCAGCATGGGATATGTAGTAGGGGAGAAAATTGCAAGAGCCGTAGAGAGAGCTACGGAAGAAAAGCTTCCTATATTTATGTTCTGTTGTTCAGGTGGTGCCAGAATGCAGGAGGGTATTATATCACTGATGCAGATGGCAAAAACCTCGGCAGCACTTAAAAAGCATTCGGATGCAGGACTTCTGTATGTACCTATTTTGACAGATCCAACTACAGGTGGTGTAACAGCCAGCTTTGCGATGCTCGGTGATATTATTCTTGGAGAGCCTGATGCATTGATAGGATTTGCAGGACCAAGAGTTATTAAGCAGACGATAGGTCAGGAGCTTCCTGAAGGATTCCAGAGAGCAGAGTTTCTTGTAGAGCATGGTATTATAGACGGAATTGTAACAAGAGACAAATTAAAGGAGACGATGTATCGTCTTATAGTGACACATAAGCCGGCAAAGGGTTATGCGAATTTTGATAAGACGGAGGAGGAGAAGTTTGATATCAGCGAAGTCTTGAAAGAGCGGCTTACCTCTTATGAGCCAAAGACCCCGTGGGAGAAGCTTAAGGGTGCCCGTCAGATGAGCAGACCTTCAGGTATGGACTATCTAAAATATATTTGTGATGATTTCTATGAGATACATGGTGACAGAACCATGAATGATGACCAAGCCATTATCGGCGGTATCGGTTATATAGATGGACAGCCTGTTACCGTTATATCACAGATTAAAGGCGCTAGCAGTTCGGAATGTATGGAGAGAAATTTCGGTATGCCGCTTCCTGACGGATATAGAAAGGCCCTTAGACTAATGAAGCAGGCTGAGAAATTCGGCAGACCGATTATTACATTTGTAAATACACCGGGAGCATTCTGCGGACTTGAAGCCGAGGAACGCGGAATGGGTGAAGCAATAGCCCGTAATCTGTATGAGATGTCATCCCTTAAAGTACCTGTACTTGCGATTCTCATAGGTGAAGGCGGAAGCGGCGGTGCTCTTGCGCTGGCGGTTGGAAACGAAGTATGGATGTTGGAAAATGCGACATATTCTATTCTTTCACCGGAGGGTTATGCTTCTATTTTATGGAAGGATAGCAGCAGAGCCGAGGAAGCGGCAGAGGTTATGAAGATAACTGCTCAGGATTTGGAAAGCCTTAATGTTATTGAAAAGGTAATACCTGAGTACGGTGGAGCTGATGAAGATTCCGTACCATATATCGGAAGATTTATTAGAATGAACATAAAAGAATTCCTTAAGAAATTCGATGGTATGACGCCTGAAGAAATCGCCGAGGACAGATATAAGAGATTTAGAGGGATGTAATCATTGCCTAAAGTATAATTAAGCCCCGACAGTATGCATATATCAGATGGGAGATGACTCCCGCCTCTATAGGCGGCGAGTAACAAATTTACATCAGTGGGAGTCCAATCTCCCACCTGATATATGCATACTGCCGGGGTTTAATAAATTTCTAGCATACCTTGCTGTTTTCCAAGTCATATGGTATGGTAACGATTGCCTCATAACGGTCCTTTTCAATATAGGTTAAGAAAGTACCGTAATATCTTTCCGTAATACGTTCTACATTTTTTAAGCCATAGCCATGAACAAGGTTCTCTTTTCTGACATAGTAATTGGTTTCATCGGGTGGCAATGAGTTCGTAATGTAAATAACAAGATTTCCTCGTTCTGTAGCGATATTGACGGATATGTCCTTTGGTGAAGATTGTTTCTTACAGGCTTCATAGCTGTTGTCAAGCAGATTACCCAGTATAACACATAAATCATATTCGTTAATGGTTATAAGACTTTTATCTATCTGGATATTTGTCTTGAAAATAGTGTTGTCGCATTCTGCCATAGATATATAGTTGTTGAGGAAAGCATCTATAACAAGTATACCTGTATTTACCCGACTTACAGTATTATCGAGGTCTTTGATAGTGGCGCATAGATAATCATGCAATTCTTTGGTTTTGCTTTTATTGATGGTACTATCATTATTTTCTATGTTGTCCAGATAGGTCTGAAGCATAAAAAGATGTTTTTTTGTATCGTGAACGATGCTTCTGGTATTCCGGTACGCTGTGGATAGCTGTATATACTTATTTTCCTGAAAGACCTCTTGCTGTTGCAGCTGTTTATTTTCTATAGTCAACTGTTGCGATAGAAGTACATAATCAAACAGAAAATAGTTCACTACATTAATAATAAACAATCCTAGAATGGTAAATAACTGAAAAAGATATAATCCACCAAACTTAACATGTATCAGGTCTATAACAAAGAAAAGTATAATAGGTGAAATGATAGGTACAATCAAAACAAGTAAATTATATTTTAATGAATAAGCTAATTTTCGTCTTCTTATGATATGTATAACGATAAGAACAAAACATAGAGTTAGAAGCCTTGCAAAACAATTCCATATAGTTTCTACATCTTCGGATTGTGATGTTGTGGAATATTTCTGCGAAAGCGGAATCGTTATGAATATAACATTCTCTGCCAAGATAGCCATTGCCTGAAACGAAACAGCGGCAAATATCCTGTTGCGCCAGGTTGAATTGTATAGTAGGGTTACCAAAAAGGTTATAAAGGTAGACCAAGTTGTCAAAGCTATTTGCTCTTGAAAGCCCGTAGATAAATGCACTACCATAGGTTCAACAGTTATCAGGGCAGTCATGGTGATATAAGCCATAATAAGTATTGGCAGTGAAATTCTTTTATTTCTGCCATTAAACAATCCGTGAAAATATAAAAATACTGTAATAATATCTAATATACTATTAACTATTAAAAATAATATATTCATATTCTTCTCCTAAGCTAATGGTATATGGTAAGTATTCCTTTTGAAAAGATGGACTTAACATATTTTTCCTGTCTTCTGCTTATAGGAAGTGACTCCCCATTGTCAAGCACCAAATCCTTTGATTTAAGGAAATGTACATGAAGGAGATTCACTAATATACCTCTGTGAGGGGATATAAAGGAATGAAGCTTTAATCGTTTCTCCTCATCTGACAGAAGTCCTCTGCATATAAAACTATTGTCAGTAGTTATATACTGCAGCATGCCATTGCTGTTATTAATCGTTTTAATATATATAATATCCCTTATGGGCAGCTTTACGGAAGAATGTTCGGTATCGAGTATAATAATATTGTCTCTTCCGGATTTAATCTGGTCTATTAATTTGGAAATCAATTTGCAAAAGCTTTTATAAGTCAGTGGCTTTGTCAAATAATTAAATGCCTGTACATCAAAGCTGTCCTGCATATATTCGGGATAGTTACTGATAAATACAATTTTTACCAATGAGTCTGGTATATGACGTATATTTCTTGCAAGCTCTATCCCCGATATTCCCGGCATTTCGACATCAAGAAATATAATATCATATTGTCCGGCTGTTTTATAAATTTTTAAAAAGTCACGACTTGAATTATATATATCTACGTTGAAGTTTAATTCATATTCCATATCATATTTTTTAATTAGTGAGCGGATATATTCTGTCTCTTTAATCTCATCATCACATATAGCAACATTAAACTGCATAAAAGACGTCTATTCCTTTCTTTTGTTAATTATTAACTGAGCTACTTGCATAATTAAAATTATAATAACACATAATTCAAGAGAAACATAATAATTTGATGCTTTTAATACATAAAAAATAATAAAAGCAATAAATAACAGTATAGAAGATATAAAAGTTTTTTGTTTCATTTTTCTTTTTCTAGAATCAGTAATTGGTTTGTTAGGTGTACTAATAGGAGCAAGGATTACTATTACACCCAGTGCAAGTAAGAATGAAGCAAGCCATATGTATGGTCTATATACATGAATGAACACTGTGCCTGACAAAATTAAAAGATAAAGCAGATATGACATAATGGAACAGGACCGTCTGCCAGGTGCGTGATAACCACCTGCATAGCGGCGTAAAGCATTAAAAGAAATGAGATAGATAATTGTAATGCCAGGCTGGTGTAACAGTAATCCCAATATCATAATTACTATATCGTATAGTATATTTGATATTATGTAATCAAAGCAGTATTCATATATATCGATTTCTTTTGAATCAATAAAACCATATTTTTTCATAGAATCACTAATAGTTATACTAAGTCGTTGCAAAATAAAGTCCTCCAAAATTAAACTAATATAAAATAACATAAATAATGAACACTGTTTTTATTATTATAGAACAACAAATATGTAAATTTACCAAAAAATTTTAAACGGTCATATTCCGAGGGTGAACGGTCGAAAAATGACCGTTTATAACGAAATTTATACCGTTTAAATATTTTTTCGTTTTTTCAATGCTTTTTATGATACCATTCGAATGTAAAATATAATGGAAGGAGGAGCTGCAGATGAAAAAGCTGGTAGATAAATTGGTTAACCGTTGCGGTGAATCATTATGCGATTTGGTGACAGTTGTAGCACCGGTAGCGGTTAATACTTGTAGAAGTAGATTATATCAGCCGAAAGAGCCAGAGGGCCTTGAAGATTTCGTTTCGGCACATAAGAAAGAAGTTTAGAGTTATAATTTTATACTAAACAGGAAAACGTACTAAAAAATTTTATTAATTGGAGTAAGTAAAGAAGAAGTGTACCGAATGATTTCATTCGGTGTAAAAAATTAAAATTTGTATGTTGGCGATATACCAATATATGAGACAGTATAATGAAACAGATAGAAGAGAATTTAATATATCAATAAAGATATAGAAAAAGTTACAATATAGAGTATACGCAGAAAAAAATAATTTTGTAAAGGGATAAAAGGGGTAAGCCCACAAGGGCGGATTAAAAAAGTGAAACAAAAACTGAATAGTCATATGCTAAAGTTGGCAAAACTAAAAGACTATTACATGTTATTGTTCATTTTTACGGACATTTCTATTTCTATATCACATTGTTTTTCTTTTGTTAGAAGTACTAGGCGACAATATCTTTAAAGGGTACATCCTTTTCAATTTCGGATGTACCCTGTCTTTCTATATGAGAGGTTGAAAAAAGTTATGTGGGGGAGGTTAAATTATGGGAATAAACACCAGGAAGAGCACAAAACGGGGTAATAAACGGAATAAGAAGCACTGGTATAATGCAACATTAGCTGTAGCAACGGCAGTTTTAATGGCAGTAAGTATTATAAATTTAAATGTTGTTTTAGCAGATGAGGAACAGACAGAACCCCCATATCCGTATACGATATTTGCAGCTTCAAAGGAGGATGGGGCTGTATATTTTGATGTGGTAAATTGTTGTATTAATGGAAGCGTTGCGACAAATGGTACTATAAGCTCGACAGGAAATGTCAATTTGAGTGGTCTTGTATATGCACCGTTTGGATTGGTAAAAATATCAGCACGAAATCTAACTTTGAACAATGTAATCATAATTGCAGACAAAATAATAATAGAATGTGACAGCATAAATGCGAATTATGGAAATTCGGTAGCGAAATTTGTGGGATATGAATCGGAGGAATTAGGTACAGAAGAGAATAGCGCTGAAGAAGGTTCAGAGGAGTCGTCAGAAAATTCATTGATATTTAATAATCTCCTTAATAGTTATAATGAGAGGGAATAGGATATAGAAAGAAGTAAGGTAAAGAGTATTAAATTTGCAATTTGGATTTCCGTGATTATTATTTTTTTGATTCTAATGATAATTGCTGTGTTTAGAGAATTTTATAGACCTGAGAGGAGCCTTGTCCTATCCGCAGAAGACGTGTATAAAGAAGATTGGGAATTAGATGATGCAATTTATTCAAGTAAGACGAGTTACGAGAATATGCCTTATGATGTCCAAAAAGTAATTAGGATAGAGATTTAAATTCTATAAAAGGTTTTGATAACCTTAAATATTTAGAATTATGGCAACCTATTAGTAACGAAGAGAGGGAGAAGATATTATCATATTTTCCAGAATGTGAGATTGGTGATTCGCAGAGCTTAGGGGAAAAATAAAGAAAAATCCAAATGCTATTTATTCCTCTTCCATGTTGACAGTTTCTCTGATATAATATATCAATAGACAAATTAATCAAAAATGTTTATTTTTGTGATGGAAAATAATATATAATAAATGAAGTTATTATATATTGGAATTTCATTTTGCAGAGAAGCGGAATTGTATGAAATATATCATGGATAAGGAGTTATGAAAATGGCAATTAGAATTATAGGTACGGGCAGCTTTCTAGCTAAGAAAATAGTTTCAAATGACGAGCTTGCCCAGTATGTAGATACATCAGATGAATGGATTTCATCAAGAACGGGAATAAAAAACAGAAGAATTGCAATAGACGAGACAACAACAAGTATGGCAGCCGAGGCGGCAAAAAATGCACTTTCTATGGCAGGAAAAGAAGCCGGGGATGTTGAACTTATCATAGTGGCAACGGTTACACCGGATTATTATACGCCGAGTGTAGCTTGTCAGGTGCAGGCAGATTTAGGCGCAGATAGGGCAACAGCGTTTGATATTAATGCTGCTTGTTCAGGTTTTGTATTTGCACTGAATGTTGCAAAGATGTATATTGAGACAGGATTTTGTAAAAATGCGCTTGTTATAGGAGCGGAGACATTATCGAAGATATTGGATTGGAATGACAGAGGAACCTGTGTGTTATTTGGTGACGGTGCAGGTGCGGCATATATTGAGGAATCGGATAAGGGTATTATTAGCATTGTTCAGGGTTCTATCGGCAAAAAGGGTATGGTTCTTAATTGTGCGGATAGAAAGACAAATAATATATTTATAAATGAGCCGGTTGAAACCGATTACTTACATATGGATGGACAGGAGGTTTACAAATTTGCTGTAAGACAATGTCCAAAATGTCTTATTGAAGCTCTTGAAAAAGCAGAAATGACAGCGGATGACATTGATTATTTTGTGCTTCATCAGGCAAATGTAAGAATAATAGAGTCGGTTGCAAAGAGACTTAAGGCACCGATGGAGAAATTTCCTATGACGCTTGATTATACAGGAAATATGTCATCAGCCAGTGTACCTGTTATGCTGGATCAGTTGGTTCATGAGGGTGGTTTAAAACGCGGTGATAAGGTGGCAATATCAGCGTTTGGAGCAGGACTTACCTACGGTGCAGTCGTATTGGAGTGGTAGGACAGTAGGAATACGATATTTTAGATAAATGAATATGGTAGTTATACAGAATATAAGGTAGTTGGCTGTTCTTAATAATAAATAAGGGTAACCAATTACCTTTTATGGTTATATTATATAGTGAAAATGTGTCTCTGAGTCTGCACAAAAGCATTTGACTTCTGAATTTATTTTCTGCTATAATAGCTATGCATTTGGCACGATACAAGCTGAAAAATAAGCTGTTACGAAACAGTCTATGCTTCTGCTTGTGTCTTTTTTTTGCAGTTATCGGGCACAAGCAATCAGCTTGTGCTTTTTTTGTTGCCATGCATCCGAAGGGGCTGCCGGTGGCAGCTCCTGTATCATATCAAAAACAATATTAAATGGAGGTAAGACATTTTATGGAACAAACACAAACAAATGACTTCCTTGAAAAAGAGGACCTCGGCAAATTGATGCGAAAATATGCTATCCCTTGTGTAATTTCGCTTTTGGTTGCCGCACTTTACAACATTGTTGACCAGATTTTTATTGCGAATGCCAGTTATCTTGGTTCTTATGGAAATGCTGCAAATACGGTGGTATTTCCTCTTACGGTAGTGGCACTTTCCATTGCTATGATGATTGGTGATGGATGTTGTACATTTGTCAGTATTAGTCTTGGTGCCAAAAAAAAGGAAGACGCACATAGAGGAATTGGCAGTTCAATTATTTCAGTAATTACAGTCGGTATTATCTTGATGGTAATTTTTCTGGTATTTCAGGATGCAATTCTGACTGCCTTTGGTGCGCGGGTAAATGATGAAACATTCCAGTTATCAAAAGAATATTTCTTTTGGATTACGCTCGGTATACCATTCTATATGTTTGGTCAAGCAATGAATCCGATTATTCGTTCCGATGGAAGTCCGGGCTTTGCAATGGGAACTCTTTTGACAGGTGCTATACTGAATATCATTTTTGACCCGATTTGTATTTATGTACTGAAATGGGGAATGATGGGTGCTGCTGTTGCGACTATTTTTGGTCAGATTGTATCAGCCGTCATGTCCGCTGTTTATCTGATGCGGATGAAATCCGTCAAAATGAACAGAGATAGCTTTAAGTTTCGGACTGCACTTATGAAAAAGATTTTGCCGCTCGGTATAACCAGTTTCTTATCACAGATTTCCATTGTTCTTTCCATGGCAGCGGTACTGAACATGGTAACCAAATATGGGGCACGAGATCCGATTTTTGGGCAGGCACAATATGCACAGATTCCGACAGCTGTTGTGGGTATTGTAATGAAATTCTTTCAGATTGTAATTTCGATTTCTGTCGGTCTTGCAGCAGGGTGTATACCGATTGCAGGATATAATGTCGGTGCGCAGCGAAATGACCGTGTTAAGAGATTAATGAAATTATTGCTTATAACGGAATTTGTAGTCGGATTGATTGCTTCGGCACTTTTCTTGCTGTTCCCACATCAATTTATCAATATTTTCGGAGCAAAAAATGAAAGTGTCTATTATACAGATTTTGCAGTAAAAACGATTAAAATATTCCTTTGCCTTCTTTCACTTTCCTGCTTGAATAAAGGTACTTTTATTTTCTTGCAGTCACTTGGCAAGGCAAAACAATCTACCATGCTTTCTCTGATGCGTGAGATTATCTTTGGTGTCGGTCTGCCGATTCTTCTGCCGATTTTTATAGGCTTGGATGGTGTTCTGTTTTTCATGCCGATTGCAGATGTTTTGACGGCGATTGCAGCCATAATCGTAATTGTCATTACGAACCGGAGCTTGATACAACCTGCAGAAACGCTAAAAACAGCGGATATCCAAATGGAAAATGCTGTAGGTGAAAATGCGCTTACGGATTACATTATTACAATAGGTCGTTCTTATGGTGCCGGAGGAAGAAGTGTTGGCAAAAGGGTTGCCGAGCTGCTTCAAGTTCCATACTATGATTCGGAGTTGCTTGAAAAGGCAGCTCAAAGCAGCGGATTAAGTCAAAAATTTCTGCAAAGTGTAGATGAAAAACCTATTGACAGCAGTATGCTGTATCGTTCCGTAGGTTTTGCAACCGCTAATTATGAGCCAATTACAAATCAGGCATTAAAGGCACAGCGAGAAATCATTGAAAAGGTTGCTGCGGAAGGACCATGCGTCATTGTGGGACGTTCGGCGGATCAGGTGCTTGTGGGAAAACATAAGTTGTTCCGTGTGTTTATTACATCCGACAGGGAAAATCGTATTAACCGTATTATGGAAAGAGACCATTTAACGAAGACCGAAGCTGACAAGAAAATGACAAAAGTAGACAGAGAACGGTCCGCATATTACAACCAGAGGTCAAAATCCCGTTGGGGCGATGCCGCAGGATATGATATATGTCTTGATACAGACTGGTTTGGAATAGAAGGGGCATCAAAGCTTATTGTTACTACGGTTACACGCCAATAAATCTTGACTGTTTTTATATGATTGAAGCTGTGCGGAAAGCAAGGAGATTAGGTCTTACGAGTACACGAGCTCTTAATTGAGCAAATGGATGGAACAATAACCCCGGAATTTGAAAAACCAGATGAAGTATTTGTATAGAAATAACTCCAATGGTGTTATTTTAAACCTCCTATATTGTTTAAGGAATATAGGAGGTTTATTTTGTTAATTGTACTTACTGAAATAGTCTTACAGGTATATGCTGTGATTATTTTCTGTCATCAAGCTTCACGTATTCTTTCGTATCTACAATACTGGTATATGCAGGACGCATAATCTTATATTTATTGATAAGCTCTTCCATACGGTGTGCGCTCCAGCCGACCACACGGGCGGTTGCAAAAAGTGGTGTAAACAGCTCATGAGGAATCTTCAGCATTTTATAGAGCAGACCGCTGTAGAAATCAATATTCATGCTGACGCCCTTATAAATTTGGCGTTCTTCGGCAATAATTTTCGGTGCCAGTTCTTCAATTAATTCATATAAAGCAAATTCTTCTTCCATATTTTTCTCGGCAGCCAGATTCTTCACATATGTCTTAAACACAAGTGCCCTTGGGTCAGAGATGGAGTATACGGGATGACCCATTCCGTATACAATGCCCGATTTATCAAAAACTTCGCCTTTGACAATTCTTCTGATATATTCCGAGACTTCGTTTCGATTTGTAATATCAGTGACGTTTTTTCTGATATTTTTCATCATTTCCATTACCTTGTAATCTCCGCCTCCGTTTAATGGACCTTTAAGCGAACAAAGAGCGGCAGTCATGGTGGCATATGTATCTGAGCCGGATGAGGTAACAATACGTGTTGTAAATGTAGAATTGCTGCCACCGCCATGCTCCATATGAAGTACAAGTGCCAGATCCAGTACCCTTGCTTCAAGCTGTGTATATTTTCTGTCAGGCCGCAAGGTACTTAATATATTTTCTGCAAATGAAAGCTCCGGGTCTGGCTTATGGATATAGCAGCTCTTTCCAAGCACATAGTGGCTGTACCCTTGATATGAGTATACAGCAAGACGGGGAAATATGCTTATAAGGGCAATGCATTGCTGAAGTACATTGTTCAAAGTATTATCAGACTCTTTTTTATCATAAGAACCAAGAGCCAATATGCTTTTTGCCATATTTGAAACAATATCTCTTGTTGGATTTTTCATAATTACATCCTGAATGAAATGGGACGGCAAATTATAGCTTATATTGAGAACCTTTTTAAAGTTGTCCAATTCTTCTTTATTTGGAAGAACCCCAAACAGTAGAAGATATGTACATTCTTCAAATCCATAGCGTTTCTCGGAATAAAATCCTCTTATTAGGTCACGAATTTCATAGCCCCGATAGTACAGTTTACCATCGCAAGGGATATGTGTTCCGTCCTTTTCAATAAATGCCTTAATTAAGGATATATTTGTAATGCCGGCATTTATACCAACACCATTAATATTACGGAGACCTCTCTTTACGCCATATTCTTCATAAAGTTCGTTATCTATATGGCTGTTTGCAATGCATAAATCAAGATGGCTCTTTGTAAAACTGCTGATATTATTTATAGACATTTGGCATTCCTCCATTTTTGTAAACTTTCTATATAATTATCTCACCTTTTATACGAATATGCAATTTTAAATATAAACTTGTTTGTGTCAAGTAATCGTTGGCAACTTTCTCTTTGTTTTTCTCAATGATATT
>CAZATW010000048.1:0-20422 GCA_964488185.1 uncultured Coprococcus sp.
AACTTATTAACTGAGTAGTCTTGTTTGACTACACCATTATTATACTAGGAGGTATTTACACATGACGGATCCAATTACTTGGCTCATTATTATTTTACTGATTATTGTCATAATCATTATTTTAAGTACAATCAAAATTGTACCACAGGCACATGCATACGTTATTGAAAGACTGGGTACCTACAATGGTACATGGTCTGTCGGTTTTCATATGAAGGCCCCTGTGATTGACAAGATTGCACGTAGAGTAACACTGAAGGAACAGGTTGTTGACTTTGCTCCACAGCCAGTTATCACAAAAGATAATGTAACAATGAGAATTGACACTGTTGTCTTTTTCCAGATTACAGATCCAAAGCTCTTCTGCTATGGTGTGGAAAATCCAATCATGGCTATAGAGAATCTTACTGCCACTACGCTTCGTAATATCATCGGTGACCTTGAGCTTGACCAGACGCTTACATCAAGAGAAACAATCAACACCAAGATGAGAGCTACACTTGATGAGGCGACAGACCCTTGGGGTATAAAGGTAAACAGAGTCGAGCTTAAGAATATCATTCCTCCGGCAGCGATTCAGGATGCGATGGAGAAACAGATGAAGGCAGAGCGTGAAAGACGTGAGCAGATTCTGATTGCAGAAGGTGAAAAGAAATCAGCCATTCTCCGTGCCGAAGGTCACAAGGAATCCGTTATTCTTGAAGCAGAAGCAGAAAAGCAGTCGCAGATTCTTCGTGCTGAAGCCAAGAAGGAAGCAACCATTAAGGAAGCAGAAGGTCAGGCACAGGCTATACTTGCTGTACAGCAGGCAAATGCCGATGGTATCAGAGCCTTAAATGAAGCAGCTCCGTCAAATCAGGTTCTTACAATTAAGAGTCTTGAGGCATTTGCAAAAGCCGCTGACGGTAATGCTACCAAAATTATTATCCCATCTGAAATTCAGAGCGTTGCCGGACTTGCATCTTCAATTGTTGAAGTAGCCAAATCAAATAACTAAAAAACGAAATAAATAAAAAACAACCCGGCTATCAGAGCAATATCTGAAAGCCGGGTTATTTTACAAATCAGGCAGCCGTATTATAAGCAGCCTGAGCTTTACCACGACTTTATCATGGCAATTTCCTTAGCATAACCAGCATCATCATTTGGGGTTTCAAGAATAAACGGCTTTCCGGCAAGAAGCGGGTGTGTCACTATTTTCTTTAACGCCTCAAGTCCAAGCTCGCCTTCTCCTATCTTCTGATGTCTGTCCTTATGTGAAGCGCACACATTCATACTGTCATTAAGGTGAACCGCCAGCAGCTTATCCAGTCCGATAATCTTGTCAAAATCATCAAGCACACCGTCAAAGTCATTGACATTGTCATATCCTGCATCCCATGTATGGCATGTGTCAAAGCAAACACCAACCTTATCCTTTAACTCAACCAAATCAAGAATTGCCTTAAGCTCTTCAAAGCTTCGTCCTACCTCCGAGCCTTTTCCTGCCATCGTTTCAAGAAGTATGGTTGTATGATGCTCCGGCTTTATGGATTTATTTATTGCCTCCGCTATCATAGGAATAGCCGCCTCTACCCCCTGTCCGACATGTGAGCCCGGATGAAAATTATAGTAATTCCCCGGCAGATACTCCATTCTTTCCATGTCATCCTGCATCATTTCTACAGAGAACTTTCTGATATTCTCCTTTGCCGCACATACATTCATCGTATATGGGGCATGCGCCACCAATTTTCCGAAATGATGCGCCTCCATCAATTCAATCAATGCCTTAGCATCCTCAGGGTCTATCTCCTTTGCCGCTCCACCTCTCGGATTACGCGTAAAAAAAGCAAATGTATTTGCCCCAAGCTTCAGGGCTTCCTTGCCCATATTTAAAAATCCTTTTGATGAGGATAAATGATTTCCTATATACATTTTATTTCTCCTGTCTTTCCTTTAAGCAACGACTGTCAGCTTATTATGCACTCTATTTATCGTTACATTCTACAGTTTACTATTGATTTAATAGAAAAAATCAATTCTGTGATTTTTAAAATAATATTCCTTATCATGTTCATTAACCTCACGAACTACCTTGCACGGATTTCCCAGTGCGATGACTCCGCCTGGTATATCTCTGGCAACTACACTTCCGGCTCCTATAACCGTATCATCTCCTATGGTAACACCGGGCAGAATGATAACACCGGAGCCTATCCAACAATTCTTTCCGATGGTTACCGGAGCATTGTATTGATAACCTCTGCGTCTCAAATCAGGTACGATTGGATGACCTGCTGTTGCCACGGTAACATTGGGTCCAAACAATGTATAGTCACCTACATATATATGTGTATCATCTACCAATGTAAGATTAAAATTCGCATATACCTTATTACCAAAATGTACATGCTTGCCGCCAAAGTTTGCACGAAGCGGCGGCTCAATGTAACAGCCCTCGCCAATCTCTGCAAACATATCCTTAAGCATTCTTTTTCTCTTCTCAAGTTCTGTCGGTCTTGTCATATTAAAGTCATATAATTTATCCAGATACTTTAACTGCTCTCTGGAGATATCTTCATCATCAGGCAGATAAAGCTCTTCATTATGCATTTTTCTTATTGCTTCTTCGCTCATAACGCAACCTCCACTTATAAATTCTTTGCTTGATTCATTCATTTTCATATAAGTATAGCACAAAAGCAGGCGCAGAACCATACAATTATTACATATGATTCTACGCCTTTTTCATCCGGCTATTCCATTAGTTAAACTTATAGTAGTTGATAAGACAGCCGTCCATAATAATCTGTCTCTCATCATCCGTAAGCTCACCAAGCTTTAACGCAAGCTCGGCAAAATCCTTATTCACTACATAAGCCTTGATGACTTCATCTTTATTCTTTACCGCATCCTTGATACCCGGAATAAATACATAGTCATCATTGTCAAATGCAAAATCCTGTTCTATCACAAACGGAAGCATACCCCAGTTGATAAGATTGGAACGATATCTTTTTGTGGCATATTCCTTGGCAATATTTGCCCAGCCGCCAAGTACCTTCTGACAGGATGCAGCCTGCTCACGCGCCGAACCGTCCCCCGGCTTCACTGCAAATATGGTACTTCCTACACCAGTATTTTTGCCACATACGCCTTCGAATTTATCTTTAATGGCATGCATAACCTCCTTTATCTCAGGATATGCATTACCCATACATTCTCCAGCCTCACGCACCTTCTCAACAGCCTGTATTGCCTTTGCTCTTCCTACATAGAGAGGGTCCTTTCTGGAAAGTGTAAACTCCGCAAGTCCAAGAGGATTTGAACGATATGAGGATGTCTCGCCGGAAGGAATCAGCTCATCCGTTGTCGTTACAGGGTCGTTAATAACCGATGCAACCTTAAGAAGCAGATTGTCAGTAAGCGGAATCATCTCCGGCCAGTCCTTTATATTCGGGCCAAACTTAATCTCAACCGATGGGTCTGCCTTTCCAACGCCGTTATATACTCTCTTCTCATAGATACTGCTGTCGAAGAAATACTTAGGGCCTGTATATTCTACATCCACATCCGTTGCTGCTGTAAGATAACCCTTATTTGCCGCTGTAGCCGCAATAGAACGTGCATCCATAAGCGCAACGGATGAAATCTGTCCGTTCTGAACCTTTGAACCCTCTCTGTTCGGGAAGTTTCTTGTTGAATGTCTGATTGAAAATGCATTATTTGCAGGTGTATCGCCCGCACCAAAGCAAGGTCCACAGAACGCCGTCTTAACAATCGCACCTGTTCCAATCAGCTCTGCCAGCATGCCGTTCTTTGCCAGCTCCATATATATCGGTGTACTTGCAGGATAAACGGAAAGTGTAAATTCATCTGCACCGATACTCTTACCCTTCAGGATATCTGCTGCTGCGCAAATATTTTCAAATCCACCACCGGCACATCCGGCAATAATACCCTGCTCAACATACAGTCTGCCGTCACGAACCTTGTCCTTAAGCGTAAAATCAACCTTACCGTCCAGACTTACAAGAGCCCTCTTCTCACAGTCCTCAAGAATGTCCGTAAGATTTGCATTTAATTCCTCAATCGTGTATGTGTTGCTTGGATGGAACGGCATGGCAATCATCGGCTTAATCTGTGAAAGGTCTACATAGCAGACACCGTCATAGTAAGCAACCGCACCCGGATTCATTTCCTTGTAGGCTTCACTTCTGCCATGTATATCATACCACTCTTTTACCTTCTCATCCGTCTTCCAAATGGATGACAGACATGTTGTTTCTGTTGTCATAACATCAATACCAATACGGAAATCAGCCGACAGCTTGTCTACACCAGGGCCTACGAACTCCATAACCTTATTCTTTACATAGCCGCAGCCAAAGGTTGCACCGATAATCGCAAGTGCCACATCCTGAGGACCTACGCCCTTTGCGACCTCTCCAACAAGATAGATTGCAATAACGCCCGGTCTTGCCACATCATACGTCTTCTTCAGAAGCTGCTTTGCAAGCTCTCCGCCGCCTTCACCGATAGCCATCGTACCGAGAGCACCATAACGTGTATGTGAGTCGGAACCCAGAATCATGGCACCGCACTCAGCCAGCATTTCTCTGGCATACTGGTGAATAACCGCCTGATGAGGCGGCACATACACACCGCCGAATTTCTTTGCACATGAAAGACCAAACATGTGGTCATCCTCATTTATGGTTCCACCAACTGCACAAAGTGAGTTATGGCAGTTTGTAAGTACATATGGTATCGGGAACTCCTGAAGTCCTGAAGCTCTGGCTGTCTGTATAATTCCTACAAATGTTATATCATGTGATGTCATCTTATCGAATTTAATCTTAAGATTGTCCATATTTCCCGATGTGTTATGCTGCTCCAAAATACCATATGCCATTGTATTCTTTGAAGCCTCTTCCTTGGACGGAGCGCTTCCAAGCTTTGAAGCAAGCACAGCCGAAGCATCTGCATTATCTTCAACAAGCTCCAATCCGTTTAAGAGGTATGCACCATTTTCATATAATTTAATCATACTTTTCCTCCCGAATATATTTATACTTTAGGATTTTTCTAAGTAATAGCGAGGGGTGTCGGCACATTCACCAGCCATATCAACCTCGAAAATAAAAATCCCACGCTTTTGTCATAATAACACATAGCATGGGATTTTGAAAGTAGGTTTTGCGAAACCTTTATTATTAAATGTTTGTAAAACATTTTTTCATTATTTTATTAAAATTTGAAAGCAATGTTCCATTTCATTCAGTTAATTATTCTTCCGTTTTATATTTATAATAAGACTCCTCTACGATTTCACAGTCGGGATAAAGAGACAGGATATATTCCTTGTCCTCCTCCGGCAGCAGAATTCCGAAATCCAGCATCTGTAGGTCATCAAAGCCTGCTATATCCTCTATGCTGTCGTATTGTAAAGAACCATAGGCACGAAATTCAATTTGGTTAAGCTCAGGAAACATACCTGCAACTGCCTTCAAGGACATTCTATTTCCATCAAAAATGGACAGCTTGATTGTTTCGCAGTTATTCATACAAACAATCTGAATACAACCATCATGGTATCCAGAACATATCTCTAGACCTACAAAATAAAATTCAATGGAAAAGGAATCATATCTGCTATCCATGTATTCCTTTATCAAAGGCGTTACCGTTTTATATATTTCCGATATGTTTTCAAGCACGCTGTCATCAAGCAACCCATTCTTCAATTCAAATTTTATTTTTACAATCTTTTCATCATCTTCTGCATTAAGCCATGCATCATACTCCTTATCATATATTTTGACACCTCTCTTCGTCCATTTATCGCTATAAATTTCTTTATAGAAAGCTGTTATTACCTTGCCCATCATTTTATCTTCGGGATTAGAATCAATTTTCCTATCTATTCTGCCAAAAAGTCCGAATGCCATATCGGCAACTATCAGCGTTACCGTTATCACAGTGCCCAACACCACCAGGATTCCCGTTGCCAGCAGGATTCTTTTTGTTTTCTTTTTCATTCAAATCCCCCCTATCTCTTTTTAATGGATATGATATTCGTGGCTGCCCATCCCATCGATGCATACTCCTTTAAATAGGTTTCATATTCACTATATTTGATATAATAGCTTTCTCCCCATGAGGATACATGCAGCCACACCTTATCCTCTTCTTTATTTGTAACCCCATCAATAATCAGTCCTGTTACCGTCACATAATGGTTTTTAAATGTCCAATTTGACTTTGAATATTCATGACTGCAGACACCATCATCCATCTGCTTATTTTCATACAGATATGGACATAGATCCTCCCAGTCAAAATCATTTTCATCTTTTTTGGGATACAGCTCCTTATACTCATCCTGAATTCCATTTGCCGCTATTGGCACAGGAATATCGTCCTCAAGCATCTCCTTGATTCTCGGTATAAGCTTTTTCTCCGAGAAACGCCAGTCCGCCTTTAACCCCATGTCATACTTATCGAAATACCGGTTCATTTTATTGGCTACCGCTGTTCCCATGATTCCCGTTATTCCATCTTGCCCCAGCCAGTCCAACATTTGATTAATTCCTGTTGTATCCCCATCTCCTCTTATATGGAAATATTCATTTTCCATATATGCAAGGTATGCCATATATAAATCATAATTATATCTGCCATTTCCCTCTTTTGTAACATTATTGGTTATTTTTGTAGCATACTGCTCATCCGACTGTGCCAGATAAAGCAGTACATCACATGCCGAAATCAAGCCGCATCCATATTCTTTTATAGTTTCATTTATATTGGCAAACCACCCCTGGTACCCACCATAATCTTTATTTTCATCGTCATTCTCCACCGACACATAATCATGCTTCAACTGATAAATCTCCATATCATTATATCTCGGACTGGTCTTGTATGTCGTTACTTCCTCATAATCCGAATAGCTGTCTCCATCCGTATCCACCATCGTAGGGTTCGACTCCATAAAGAAATAATAGCTGTTTTCCCCTGAATTTATTGGAAGTCCAGTAAAAATGGTCTTATGACGCAGGGAAGGGTCGATCTCCTCCCCGTCACTTAAATCGTCTCCGTCCGTATCAGGATTATTCGGGTCCGTATAGATGATAAAG
Source organism: uncultured Coprococcus sp. (assembly GCA_964488185.1). Classification (GTDB taxonomy): domain Bacteria; phylum Bacillota; class Clostridia; order Lachnospirales; family Lachnospiraceae; genus Coprococcus. The sequence goes on from CAZATW010000048.1 coordinate 7,125, forward strand.
CCAAACTGGTTCCTCATTCCTGCCTTCTCAACCACATCCGGGATTCCGTCTCCATCCGTATCTGTATTCTGCCCATCTGCCATTCCAAACTTTTCAAGAAGTCTCTGCAAATCATCCATATGTGAAAGGTAGTAATGCAGTCCACCCGTACGGTTTGACATCTCCACCAACGAACCGACATCTACATATGTTCCAATACCAATCGTATATATCTTAACCTTCCTTTGTCTTGCAAAGTCCACTATAGACTCAGGAAGTGTCGTTTTGCATCCCGAAACAAGAAATATCCGTCGTTCAACATTTGTCTCATTTTTCCCCTGTCCCAGCAAATACGCTATTACTCGTTCTATATCTATATAGTCTCTTCCTTCATCCAACGCTATATCGTCATAAGTCCAATACCCGTCCTTCATCCAGATATCGTATGAAGTAAACCTTTCTTTTATTCTTTCTATATTCCCACTATCATCAAAATAAACAAATCCGCCCTTCTTACACCTGTAGCATATAGTAGTTCTGTCCTTATCTTTCATTCCATCCGCGAACACCCCACCAATCTGTGCACATATCGGCAGATAGGTCGCATGATATTCCGGCATCCCATCTTCAAGTATAGCTACTCCGGTTCCCGGCCCATTCTGGTCTCGAAGTGCAGCAGGAACGGAACAATCAAATATCATTGCTGAATAATATACTGTATCATCCTCTTCCTGTTCTGTTTCATAATCATACTCCATACTCCATGCCTCTGCCCACTTTTTACCGTCTACCAGCATATATTTGCTGAAATGGGTTGTCTGTGTGCTGACCATTCCCGTCTCTTCATCATGGGTCGTTTCAAGCTCTACACACTCCCCGTTTTCTTCATCATACCATATCAATAATAAGTCCTGAAATGCTGTTTCTCCAAGCTCCGTTTTGTCTACCTGAAAGGTCAGCTTTGCCGTTTCAAATGCTGATGTTGTCTCAATCTCAAACGGCTCTCCCACAAGACCTGCCACATTCGAGCAGCCAACGTCCTTTCCCATAAGACTCTTTACTGCAGTAGCACTCTCAAGACTTCCTGCGGTCTCGGTCTCTATGATGACCTGCTTTATTACACATTCCGTATTCTCCACATCGTATATGTATTTCTGTGCCAGCACTTCTTTACCGTCTATGATTCCATTTCCGTCTGTATCCGGATTTGCCGGATCAAAGCCAAGCGGCAGCTCTTCTCCGTCCAGCAGTCCGTCTCCGTCTGTATCTGCCTTTAATGGGGCTGTTCCATATTCATACACTTCTTCCCCGTCAGTTAGTCCGTCCTCATCCGTATCCTCTTCCCACGGGCTTGTGCCGTATGTATATTCTTCCTGATTGCTAAGTCCGTCTCCGTCAAAATCCTCTTCTGCGTCATTTACTCCGTTGTCATCCGTATCTGCACGGACAGGGGATGTTCCAAGTATGACAAATTCATAATAATCAGAAAGTCCATCGCCATCCGTATCTACTGCGTCCTTATCACTTCCGATAAGCTCCTCCAGCTCATCAGGAAGTCCGTCTCCGTCAAAATCAGAATATTGGTCCCAGTTAGTAAAATCCTCCATGATTGATTCATATCTTTCGTATACATCTTCTGATCTGCCCTCTTCCGTACTGCTTTCCTCCCCAATATCTTTTCCGTCCAGATAATGCTTCTCGTCCTCAGGAATGTTCAGTGTCTCAGATTTGACACCGACAAATGCACCCATGCTGTCACTGTAGTTGGCATTGAAGCTGGAACAGCTGATGGTTACCTTCTCCGCTATAATGATGACACTATTTAAGCCTAGGTTCTGCGCCGTTATTTCGACTCTTCCAAACGGGGCATAAATCAGTCCGTTTAAGTTTACGTTTGTGCTGTCAATGTTGATATCCCCATATTTGGAGAAGATAACGGAATCATTGGTATTCTTCACTTCTCCGCTGATTGATATGCCCTCTAATGCCTTTATCGCCATACTCAGGTTGATGTTTCCCTCAAGGTATACCTCACCTGATACCTCCATTGGGGTGTTGATATTGATGTTTTGTTCCTTTAAAACATAGTCTTCTTCATATTCATTGTAATCCGTCTGATTAAAATATTTATCTTCTATTGCATCAAAGATATAAATCATCTTTTCACCTGCATGCTCTGTTTTTGTACCGTTGATGTTCATGCTGCCTGTTGACACGATTGTTCCGTTGGTGGCAATGCTGCCGTTTAAGCAGAAGTTATCGGCATTTACCGTTACGGCGCCTTCCGTATCAGAGGAAGCAAATATCGTATACGGATATTTCTCCTCTTCTGCTTTTGCCAGCGGTGGTATATTTGTAAATACACTCAGGCACATCACCACTGCCAGAATGCCTGCACACGTTTTCTTCACTTTCATTATCCATCTCATAAAAAAGCCTCCTAAAATCTTATTTTTTCTTTTGTTTTGATGTTATTACAATTTTGTAGCCACTTATATATGGTACAATATATAAAATACACCTTATACGGTTATATTAACTCATAAAGTTACATTAATTAGGAAAAAATTTTAAGCGGTTGAAAATCAACGCTGAACGGTCTAAGCATATATTGTAACCGAATTTTTGTTATGCTAAAATTTAAAAAACAATTTATAGGAGTGTACTACAATGAATGAAAATTCTGTTGATTTTGCCATTTGTATACTGGCTTGCCATGACTATTCTTATGAAAAAGACGGAAGAAAAATGGCTGTATGAATTGTATGGGCAGAAATATCTGGAGTATTGCAAAAAAGTAAACCGTTGTATTCCCTGGTTTAAACGATAATTGAGTAAACTTATATTTCATAAAATAGTAAATCCTCTGTAGTATAATCTGCTACAGAGGATTTATACTCTTACATATTCCAAGCTTCTTTTCGCTTATAAGTATACGCTTTACGTATTACTCCCTGTTTTTCAATATCTCCGCAGGAAGAATTTTATTCACTCTCCTCATCAGCAGCGGTGTTATAACAAGATACAGCACTATAATGGACACAAACAACCCTGCATACATCCACCAATCAAAGGCGAGATTTAAACCAACGGCAACATTTGACACCATGTATGGATACATTGCATCCATAATCCCTTTTGACAGCGGTATTCCGATTAGTGCACTAATTGCCACAATAACCAGATTCCCATTCAAATAGAGCCTTCTAATTTCTTTTTTCCGATATCCAAATATTTTCATCATGGAAACGGATAAGGCAGAGCGGTCAATCATAACCTTAAGCATCAGATACATTACAACAATAAATATCAATACAGAAACGATAGACAGCGTAATAATCATAGACCACATCAATTCCACAAATACCGATGCACTCTTTTTTACTTCTTCTTTTGAAGTGGCCGCATATAATCTGCCGGCATCAATATCCAATGCATGATCTGCAAACACTATATTGTAGTAATCCTCACTCTCTCCCATCAGCGCTCTCATGCTGTCTATATCCATAAAAGCAAAAAATCCTGCTGAGTATGGTACAATACCATCCACCATAAAGACATAGCTTCTGTCATTTTCCTCGTCTTTTAAGACTAAATCTTCTCCCGTCTTTAAATCATACTTCTCTGCCATAGCAGATGAAACCAGCACACGGCTCTGTCCTTTTTCCACTGAAGCATCAAAGTACGGATTATCCTGATGGATTCCGAGAAGTGTTATGTCAAGATTGTATCCAAGCACTTCCTTTTTTAGCGTTATACCATAGGCTTCTTCTCCGCCCTCCGGTACGGTCTTTTCAGGATATTTATAGGTGTACATATATTCATATTTTGTATCTGCAACCGTATCGATTCTGACATGCTCACAAAGCACATAACAATTAAGAGAAATCATGCATACCAGCAAAGAAAAAAGCATTCCAAAAAACACGGTAAAGGCAGTACGCTTTTCCCTCAGAAGCTGCCGGATTTGGAAGATACGGACAAAATTGCCTCCCCGAATCCGAAGATTATTCGTTTTTGCCATTTTCTGCTCATTACGGATTAATGCAAGTGCAGGCTTTTTTAGTTTTTTCCGAATAACCAACAGGTTTGTTAATGCCGCAGCCACAGGCGGCATCACAATACCGTAAACCAATAGGTATGGCTCATGCAGCACGTCAAATTCCGGAATTGAAAAATAATTATAGGAATCCTGCATCATGGACCTTACCCCAAAGCTGCTGTAACCAATAAACGTACCGATTACGCCTGCAATAAAGGTTACTGCAACCGGTAATATCAGATAATGGACTAATAACTCCCTTCTCCTTATCCCAAGGGCATACAATGTTCCTATAACCTCTGATTCCTTTTCTATGGTATGTACTACAAAAACCGAAATGACATAGGCAAACAGCACGATAAACAACACACCAGCAAAAAGTCCTGCGGCTTTATTGATTACTACATCATTTGCCGCACCGCCGATACGCATATTATCACCTGCAGAAAGGAACTGCGTCAGCTTAGACAGACGGACATCAAAATTATCATCAATAAATGCCATCGTTTCATCTGAAAACTCGGAAATTCCATCCGACAGCTCCTGGGCACCTTGGGCAGCCGCCCAAACAGCATTTGAATAATCTGGCAGGCTTCCACTGTTTTCATATAGCTCGGAAAGACCATTTGCAAGCTCCTCTGCACCATCAGTAAGCGTCGAAAGTCCTTCCTTAAAATCATCCAATTCGCCACCGGTTCTATCCCAGTATTCCCTAAAATATTCATCGTCTATATCATCTGCAGACATGGTAAAGTCCTGCAAAATCTCTTTCACTTCTTTGTCTGTCAGCTTACCATTCAGAAGATAAGCATATAAATACTCCTCAGATTGTATACTTTTCTGTTCCTCCTTCAGCATCCGGTAATCTGATTCGGTAAGAAATCCTACTCCAAACTGTCTGCTGTCAACCGCACCGTCCGACAGATTTCGATAAGGTGCATCATAATCCGGTGTCGTTCCGATTCCACATACTGAAAAAGAATGTCCTCCGATTTGTACGACATCTCCTATTTCAAGACTATGCTCCTCACAATAACGTTTTTCCAGTAGAATTTCTCCGTCATTTTCAGGGAGACTTCCAATATCCGTTTGTGCAAGGTCAATATCCTGCCTTATCTTAAATATGCGCAAAACTACATTATTATCTACATCATAATCCAGATAAAAGTGCTCCTCAATGGTGACACCCTTGTCTTTCAGTTCCTGCATTTCCATTTCAGTCAGCGGAGCAAATACACTGAATTGGCCATCCTCTACAGACTGTTCTTTTGCCGCACGCTCCGTCCCTGCCACAATCGTATCTGAGGCAGCAACCATACTGATAACAATAAACATACCGAGAATAATCAATATCCCCAATGCAAGATAGCGCGATAAATTTTCTTTTAAATCACGAAGGATTCGTTTTCTTAATATTTTCTGCATCCTTATAAGTCCTCCAGTTCTGCCGCCGGTACCTTCTTCTCATTGCGGTAATTTTTCTTTATCTGTCCATCCTTCAGGAAGATAACCTGATCCACCATATTCTTTATGGAATTGTTGTGGGTAACAATGAGCATGGTTGTACCGTATTTCTTATTCACCTCTTCAAGAAGAATTAGAATATCCCTTGAGGTTTTGGAATCCAACGCGCCAGTCGGTTCATCGCAGAGAAGCAGCTTAGGGTTTTTTATCAATGCTCTTGCAATTGCACACCGCTGCTGCTGACCTCCTGAAAGCTGAGAAGGGAATTTATTCTGATGCTCTGTAAGCCCCAGCGTTTCCATCAACTCGTCTATGTCCATGGAATGGTCGGAAAGGTACTCGCATACCTGTATATTTTCTTTTACTGTCAGATTTGACACAAGGTTATAAAACTGGAAAATAAATCCCAGATTTTCCCTCCTGTAATCGGACAGCTTCTCCTGCGACAGACCGAAGATTTCCATACCGTCCACCTTAATAGAGCCTGAATTCATAACATCCAATCCTCCGATACAATTTAACAAAGTAGACTTACCGGAACCGCTGGTTCCCTGAATCACACACATATCCCCCTTTTCCACCGATACGGAAATGCCCTTTAACACCTCCATATAGCTTCCTCCTTCTCCATAGCTTTTCTTTAAATTGTTTACTTCTAAGTACATGGTCTTTCCTCCTGTTTATATTTTTAACATAACGCAGTTATGTTGTATTCAAAAAAATAATCGTAACACTGTTATGTGGTGATGTTTCAATTAGGCTATACAGCTTGTTTACTATATAGCCTTCTATAAACTTCTATAAATTTGCCGAAAAAAAGCCTGCCCAACCGGAAACAAGATAAGAAACAATCTGCTCAATATGCTGCAGAGCCTTTTCCTCATCTGTTTCATGGGTAAGAAGATGCGTAAATACATCAATCTGCATATGCGACATCCAGTGAATAATGTATTTATCCGGCTTTGGCGCTCCTGTTTTCGCACAAATCTTCTCTACCAATTTATCATAATGCTGTTCAAAAATATCTACGAACCTATCGACAATATTCTCATATGAACTTCCCTGACATTTGGTCAGAAGAATCTGAATGACATCATAATGCTGATATGCATAATGCACAACCTCTTTCGCAGATTCGACATCCTCCGACGCATCACCAGTCAGTGCCATTTCCGAATCAGTAGTAATTTCCATGAAAAAATGGGGTTGTATCATCGCCATAAGCTCACTGAGTACATCCTCTGCAATCGCCGAAAGCAAAGCTTCTTTATTTTGAAAAAAGAAATATAACGCACCTGTTGTCACGCCTGCATTCCTGCAAATGGTACGCAAGGAAGCTTTCATATAGCCTTTTTCAAGAAATTCTTTCTTGGCGCTTTCTATCAGCTTCTCTCTCGTGTCTTTTTCATCAGACACTTCGCATACCTCCCTTCTTCCAGCATAACATTGTTATCCTGTTTGGATAATATAGCATAACAGGGATAATCTTGTCAACACAAAATACATTTTTTGCGTTTTTTTATTGATTACTCCAATACCCAATTCTGGCTTTCCGTTTGCAGCTTAACCATACGGGAATAGACACCGTTTCTCTGATACAATTCATCAGGCGTACCTTCCTCTGCAACCATTCCGTCCGACAACACCACAATCTTATCTGCGCCCGCAACCGTACGCATACGGTGGGCAATAACAAGTACTGTTTTATCCTGAATCAGTCTGGATAGCGCTGTCTGTATCAAAGTTTCGTTTTCCACATCCAGAGAAGCGGTAGCTTCATCCAGCAGGATAATAGGTGCATCCTTTAAAAAGGCTCTTGCTATGGATATACGCTGACGTTCTCCGCCTGACAGCTCACATCCGTTTTCACCGATATTGCTGTCCCATTTATCAGGAAGCTTCTCTGCAAATTCATCAACATTTGCAAGTCTTGCAGCGGCAAGCACTTCCTCATCGGTAGCATCCTTTCTTCCAATACGGATATTTTCCATAATTGTATTATCGAAAAGCGTGACATCCTGAAAAACGATTGAATATAGAGACAACAGGGTTTCAGGCTCTATTTTGGATACATCCATGCCCCCCACCGCAATTTTTCCTTGATTGGCATCCCAGAATCTTGCAGCAAGTCTTGATACGGTTGTTTTTCCTCCGCCTGACGGGCCGACAAGTGCCGTAACTTCTCCCTGTCTGGCAGTAAACGAAACATCCTTCAATACGATTTCACCGGTATTATATGAAAATCCCACATGGTTAAATACAATATCACAGTCTTTGTTTGAAAGCGTATCTTCTCCTTCCTGTATAGGATGCTCTAAAATTTCATTCATACGGGCAATATTTGTACGGGTAGAAATAATTGCCGCCAAATTCTGAAGTGCCCCCTGCATAGGATCATACAGACGCGAAACCACCAGCAGGAACATAAAGAAGGTAAGTATATCAAGTGAACCATCCTTTAGCAGTACCGAACCAACAAGTGCAACTGTAGCAATCCCCAGCTTTAATAGCAATGATGCCGATACCACACATGCTGCCGTGCCCAGCTCTGTAAAAATTGCACGCTTTTCCACTGCTCTAATTTTTACATTCAGTCCTCTTAAATATTTATCTTCCGCATTATTCGCTTTTAAATCACGAACGGTTTCAATACACTCCTGTATTCCATCTGCACATGCCATTTTTGCCGCCATCGCCTTTTTGTTCAGTTTATCCTGTACAGCAGTGGACAAAAGTACCACAGCAAAGGAAAGCGGAATTACCCAAAATGCGGCAAGTGCCATACGCCAATCAAACGCAAACATGCTGATGGCAACAATCAAGGTAGATGCAATCGCACCAAACAGTTCCGGTATAAAATGGGAAAAGCTCTGCTCCAAAAATGTACAATCAGCCATAATGGTACTTGTCAGGTCGGCAAGGTCCTTCTTTCCAAAAAATGATAACGGCAGCTTCCGCAGAGATTCAGCAATAGATATTCTTCGCTTTCCACTCTCTATATAGGTGGCAAAATATGTGGCATTATATTGGAACCATGTTGTAATCAGAATGAGTAAAATACATATTGCACATCCGAATATATAAAACAACACCCTGTTTCCATGAACCCCATCCTCCATCAAATCCTTAACGAGATAATAAAGCAAACCTACAGGAAACATAAATGAAAAATTCTGAAAAGCACAGGCAATACAGCCTTTGATTAAATCCACTGCTCCCTGATGGGACAGGGCAAATTCCTTTTGCAATTTCTTTATCATAATTATGCCTCCTTCTCAACCTTCCATTTTGCAGAGGTTTGGTAATCCCTCCACATTTTTGTAAACAGACCGTTCGCATCACAAAGCTCTTTATGCTTTCCACTTTCAGCAATCCTGCCATCATCAATCACATAGATTTTATCCACATTTGCCACAGTCGAAAGACGGTGGGCAATCATTATGACCGTCTTACCCTTAGCGAGCTCGGTAAAGGCCTTCTGTACCCGGTTCTCATTATCCGGGTCAGCAAATGCCGTGGCTTCATCCAAGATAATAATCGGTGCATTCTTAAGCATGGCACGGGCGATAGCTATACGCTGCTGCTCTCCACCGGAAAGATATACCCCCTTTGTACCTATCACCGTATTCATTCCCTGCGGAAGCTTATCAATAATATCCATACACTGTGCAGACTTGATTGCCTGCAGCACTTCCTCCTCAGTGGCATTTGGATTTCCAAGACGTACATTGTCAAAAATGGATGCTTTGATTAATCTGCTGTTCTGAAATACAAATGAAACCGTATTCATCAATTCTTCTTTAGCAATATTCTTCACATCCACACCCCCGATACGAACACTTCCGCTCTGTGGGTCAAAAAACCGGGAAATAAGACTTGCCAAAGTCGATTTTCCGCCTCCGCTCGGTCCGACAAAAGCTGCCGTCTGTCCCTGTTCAATTTTCAACGATACGCCCTTAATTACCTCGGTTTTCTCGTTATAACTGAAATGAACATCGACAAGCTCTATTGAGGAATCCTTCGGTCTTTGCGGATTTGTCGGTTCCGAAAGCGGAGATAAATTCAATACACTATCGATTCGTTCTATAGCATCTGCTACAATCATACCGTTTTCACTCATAAACATGATTTTTGTCAACGTCAAAGAAATAACCGGCGTAATAATGATATAAAGCAAAAGATTTAACAAGAATTCATCTGTCACTCCGCTTTTTGTAAAGAACAGTGCACCGGCTGTCAAAAATACAAACACACCGTTGATGGCAGCCGTATAGAACATCATCGGCATACGAAGATCTTTTGTATATGCAATCACCCACTTGCCGTAATTATCAATCGTTGCTTTGAATTTTTTAAAAGAAAATACCGTCTGCCCAAAGGTTTTAACAACGGGAATACCACGAACATATTCCACCGCTTCATTGGACATTGCATCCAGTGCATTCTGATACTCCTTCATCTTCTCCGCCATTTCTTTACCTGTCATCGTCATCATAATGGCAAAGCCAAGAATTACCGGCACAATACTGAGAAGACCAAGTCTCCAATCAAATACAAACAAAAGAACAAGCAAGCCACATGGTGTTGCAATCGCTCCTGCTTTGTCTGGGAGCTGATGTGCAAGATACGTTTCCGTAGCAGCACTTGACTCATTGACAATCTTGCGCAGCTTACCGCTGCCAAAGCTCTCCACAAAGCCAAGCGGGAGTGCTGCAATATGCTCCATCGTCTCTATCCTGATATTCGTTGCAACACGGAATGCGGACAAATGCGAACACATCAAACCGGATATGTATATCAATACGGATAGTACCGCAAACAGTACAGCCATCCAGCCATAATGTGTAATATACTCTGCATCACCGAAATCAGGTGCAACACGCAGCACTTCATCAAGTATTCTCCAAATATATATAAATGGAATCAGTGCAACCAAAGCACTTATTGCTGACAGTATCCAAGATGCATAGGTCAAATATCTATGCCCTCCGGCATAACCCATCAGTCTTGATAAATTAGATTGTTTTTTCAAAGCAAACCCTCCTTTATAAATAGATTTTATGATATAAAAGCCGCTGCAGCCGGCTTAGAATATCCTTACTAGGATTAGATATGGCTAACCGCATATTAAAAATTATAGAGCATCACTGCCCCATAATTTTCATCCAGCCTGCGGTATAAAAATCCCGCATCTCTTTTAAATAAACCTCTGCCTGTGAAAGTGACATCTCATGTATGATAAGCTCAAAAAACGCATTGAACATTCCTGTTATAATGATATGCTCCAATCTTGAATCTATTTGTGGTGAAGGACGCCCAAGTCCGTTCAAAACAGCCTGATAATCATGGGTCCCTTGGATTTCAATCTCCACCATTTCATCAATCAGCCCGGCAAATCGGGTGCCCTCCGAACAGCAAAGTATCAGCTTAAATTCATCCAGATTATCATATGCATAAATCAGCATATCCATCATACAATCACCGGAAATATTACTCATGTTATCCGGCTGCACCTCCGGCGGAAGCTCTGCAAAATCCTTCTGCGCTTTGCAAAAGCAGGACATCAAATGTTCATACTGTTTTCCCACTAATGCATCGAAAAGCTCTTCCTTACTGCTGTAATAGCCATAAAAAGCCCCGGTCGTAACCCCCGCTGTCTTCACAATATTCCGCAAAGATGCAGATTTAAATCCTTTCTCCAGGAATTCCGCTTTTGCCGCTGCATGAATCAATCCAAGCGTTGTCTGTTCAACTTCGCTCACAAATCCACCTCCCATATAACACTGTTATATTCTATTCATCCCAAATGTATTTGTCAAGAATAAGAACAACATTTAATAGTTTTTATCAATAAGTATACACAAATTACAATTCTACAATCATTTCACAACTTTCTAAAAAGAGTGAAGTATCAATCTTCCTGATGATTTTCCGTTTTCTCTTCATCTATATATCCCTTTATCGATTGCCGCATCTTCTTCAAATGCTCAGCCAGAGATATATCTGAACGGAACGGCGCAAAGAAATGATATTTTTTCATATTATTTTCATGTGCAGAACGAATTTGAAGCTTAAGATTTTCGTAACGTACAATAATATCATTTTCAATAGCCAGCTGTTTCAGCTTACTTACAAGTTGTGCAGAGTGTACGACATCAACAATAAAGAATCCAAAAAACAATCCTATTACAAAGGAGAATGCCAGATTCTTAGATAACCATGTCAGTGCCTCCAAAATTTGGGGATGGATAAAAAAGTAATACCCTGCAGAAAGAATAGCCCAAAATAAGGAGAACCGGGGACATATAATCCCCTGAATATTTCCCCATTCATTGCTGTAGTCCCATAATCTGACATGAAATATCTTTATTGCAATAAGGCCTGCTATGTATTCTATTAATGTCATCGCAAGAGTCATTGTGACAAACAAAACCACCTTATTCCAAAAAGGATTTGTTATGATATTAAACGACTCCATAGAAGCAACAAGGAAAAGAATACAAAGCCCGCTGCCATAAAGCGGCAGATACGGTCCTGTACAAAATCCCGGATTAATCCATTTCTTTTCAGGATTTGCATCTGAGAAAAAACGTCTAAAAAACACCTCCAGAATCCATCCTACAACAGAACCGATAAAAAACAAAAACGCTAATACCAATAATAAGTTCATATGAGTTTGTCACCTCCAAAATCAAAAATCATCAAAATCTGATTCATCATATCTTCTTTTTAAAAATTCTTCATATTCCGCATTCTGTCTTGCCAGCTTCTTCGCACGCTTTCTCATGCTCTTCCTATAAAATGCTATTGATGCAAACAAAATTACTGACACAATAACCACAAATATAATCAAATAATAATACATTTGATAATGCGGAAACATTTTATAATATTCTTCTGCCGATTTTCCTGTTATCTCGTAAGACGCAGGTGCATCAGAACCGCCATGCTCATGGTCCTCCCATTCAGCATCGTTTTTTAAGAAATATTTGTAGGATACCTCTTTTCCGCCTGCATCATCCCAAGTAAGGTCAATATTGTACCAGTACCCATCTAAATATACCTTGTTCCATGCATGATGATCTCCCAACTCAAAGGTTACGGGAATTCCTGATTTCTCCATGATTCTGAAAAATGACAGTGCATAACCGTTACATGCCGAAAGACCTTGATACAAGGTATTATATGCCCCGCTTCCTGCATAGCTGTACTCACAATACCTTACGATATAGTCATGGACTGCCTTTACCTTCTCATAATCACTCAGCTCTTCTATCTCATTACATATAAGCGATATCCTCAAATCCGCCAGAAAATACTGAAGCTTGTTTAAATAGTATTTATACTCAATATCAACATAATACCTTCCGTCTTTTATTTCATAGGTATACTCATATCCAAAAAAATTACACCCCGTATAAGGGTCGGCAGCAATCACATTGCTTGCAATCGTATCGTAGTCAAGTTCCGAAGGATCAAAATCCATAACATAGTAGGCATGCTTCTTAAAATCCATATTATCCGCTGTTATCTGATTGTATAAATCCTCCATACTATAAGCTTCTTTGTATTTCCATTTTCCATACTTATAAGAACAAAATAATATGGCAGCTGCCAGAAATACAAATAATAATATATATTGAACAACCTGTTTCTTATTCATATGTTTTCCTCTCCTGTTTCATGCTCTTACAATTTTCGACTTTTTTATACATTTAAAAAGAATACTACTATATTTAAGCATTTATCACAAGTAAAGAATTCAAGACTCGCTCGCGAGTCTTGGCGCGGGATTCGTGTCAGCGTTAGCTGA
>CAZATW010000049.1:0-20134 GCA_964488185.1 uncultured Coprococcus sp.
AAATATCATTGAGAAAAACAAAGAGAAAGTTGCCAACGATTGCTTGACACAAACTGCATAGGGGAACAGATAGAAAAACAACTGGAAGTATGATATAATCAATTGATGAAATGATAAGGAGTAGAAAAGACATGAAGGTAAATGAAACAGGATATACAAAAGAGGATTTACTGAATATAGCAGATACATATCTGGCAGAACCTGCAAGACGCTGGAATTTCATAGAGGAGCAGGGAGACGGAATGTATGTTTACGATGAAGCGGGAAATAAGTATCTTGACTTCTTCGCCGGAATAGCAGTAAGCAGTGCAGGAAACTGTAATCAAAAGGTTGCCGAAGCTATAGCAGCTCAGTGTAAGCAGGTTATTCATGCATCAAATTATGCATATACGCTGCCGATGCTTCTTCTTGCACAGAAGGTATGCGATACAATCGGAATGGAGAAGATCGTATTCCAGAATTCCGGTACGGAAGCAAATGAAGCAATGATAAAGATGGCAAGGAAATATGGCACGGATAATTTCGGACCTGAAAAATATCATATTGTTACCGCCAAAAACAGCTTTCATGGAAGAACATATGGTGCACTTTCTGCTACAGGTCAGCCTGATAATGCATGCCAACTCGGTTTTAAACCGATGCTTCCGGGATTTTCATATGCTGAGTATAATAACCTTGAAGATTTCAAGAGCAAATGTACGGAAAATACCATAGCGATTATGGTCGAGCCTGTTCAGGGCGAGGGTGGTGTGTATCCGGCTACAAAGGAGTTTCTACAGGGACTTCGCGTTTATTGTGATGAGAATAATATGCTTTTGCTTTTTGATGAGGTTCAGACAGGCTGGGGCAGGACAGGTGATATTATGGCGTATATGGGATATGGTGTAAAGCCTGATATGGTTTCTATGGCAAAGGCTATAGGCGGCGGTATGCCTATAGGCGCTATGTGTACCTCAGCAAAGCTGGCAAAGACATTCGGTGCCGGCGCTCACGGTTCCACATATGCGGCAAATCCTGTATGCTGTGCAGCAGCACTTGCGGAGATAGATGAAATACTTGACAGAAATCTTGCAGCAAATGCAAAGGAAGTAGGAGCATATTTCATGAAGCAGCTTACAAAGCTTCCATATATAAAAGAAATTCGCGGCAAAGGGCTTATGGTGGGCGTTGAATTCACAATGCCGATAGCCTTTGAAGTGAAGCATAGGGCTGTAGAAAACGGGCTCCTTATCACTGCCGTAAGACCGGAAACGATTCGTCTGGTTCCACCGCTTATTGCTGCAAAAGAAGATTGTGATAAGGCACTGGAGCTTCTTATGAAATCGGTTCATGAGGCTGCTGCCGAATAAGAGAGAAATCATCAAGAATATGACTTAGTAAGTCATCGGTTCATGGTAAATGAATGAAATAAAAAGAAGGAGATACGGCAATGGGAAGAAGCAAAGATGAAATGCAGGATATATCACTGCTTGGAAATAATAATGTGACCTACAGTATGGATTATGCTCCGGAGATGCTTGAAACATTTGTCAATAAGCATCCGGAAGGTGACTATTTTGTAAAGTTCAACTGTCCGGAATTTACAAGTCTTTGTCCGATAACAGGGCAGCCGGATTTTGCAACGATATATATATCATATGTTCCTGATGTAAAGATGGTGGAAAGCAAATCCTTAAAATTGTATCTGTTCAGCTTTAGAAATCATGGGGATTTCCATGAGGATTGTGTAAACATAATTATGAAGGATTTGATTAAGCTTATGGAGCCTAAGTATATAGAGGTATGGGGCAAATTCACACCGAGAGGCGGAATATCAATAGACCCATACTGCAATTATGGAAGACCGGGTACAAAGTGGGAAGAGGTTGCATGGATGAGACTGTCAAATCACGACCTTTATCCTGAGAAGATAGATAACAGGTAAAGGGAATATTATAGAGGAACATTATGACAGAGTATGAAAAAACGGTAGACTATATATTGAATATTCCGATGTTTGCAAAGAAGATGGGGCATGAGAATCTGTCTGCGCTGCTTGACAGGCTGGGACATCCTGAAGAAATGCCGCATATTATACATGTGGCAGGGACAAACGGTAAGGGCTCCACATGTAAGGCGTTATCCGCTATCTTAATGAAAGATGGATATAAGGTAGGGTTATTTACTTCGCCTCATCTTGTATCCATAAATGAAAGAATACAAATCAACGGAGTTCAAATATCGGATGAAGATTTTGTGGACTGTTTTGAAAAAGTAAAAAAAGAATTTGATATTCACCCTTCTTTTTTTGAAGTGATATTTGCCATGGCTGCCGTATATTTTAAAGAAAAACAGGTCGATTATGTAATCTATGAAACCGGTATGGGAGGAAGGCTGGATGCTACAAATGTAGTGAAGCCGGAGCTGACAATCATCACATCTGTTTCATATGACCATATGGAATATTTGGGAAATACCATAGAAGAGATTGCTTCGGAGAAGGCAGGAATTATAAAAACGGGTGTGCCTGTGCTTTATTTTAAGAGAGATGATGTATCGGCAGGAATCATAGAAGATGCGGCAAAATCGTTGACTTCTAATGTAGTATCAGTCGAAAAATCAGAATATATAATAAATCTTT
The DNA here is from genome assembly GCA_964488185.1 of uncultured Coprococcus sp. Taxonomy (GTDB): domain Bacteria; phylum Bacillota; class Clostridia; order Lachnospirales; family Lachnospiraceae; genus Coprococcus. The sequence continues at coordinate 2,621 of CAZATW010000049.1, forward strand.
TAGAGGATAAAAGCATTGATTTTTCACTTCATAATCGTTATTATAGTTATGACCATTTGAAAATAAGACGTACATCTCTATATCAGGTAGAAAATGCGTGTCTGGCAGTTGCAGCATACGGAATGCTTATGGGGGATGACATTAGCGAGAATGCTATAAGACTCGGACTGCAGGATTTTTACTGGGAAGGGAGAATGGACGAGGTACTTCCGGGAGTGTATGTGGATGGTGCGCATAATGAAGAGGCCATTTGCTCATTTACCCAAACACTTAAGAAGCTTCACGGCAATGTGGAGAAAATACTTGTTTTTGCCGCAGTAAAGGACAAGGACTATAAGACAATGATAAAGAGGCTGACGGAAGATATAGCCTTTGATAAAATAATCGTTACAAATGTTTCTGGCAGCAGGAGAGCTTCTCTTGACAGCATAGCCGGGTTGTTTGAGAAAACGACCGGAGAGGTTGTGGAACGGTATGAAACGATACCCGAAGCAATGGACAGAGCCATGCTATTGAAGTCAGAATCAGAGAATAGAAATATCTATTGTGTTGGTTCCCTTTATCTTGTAGGGGGAATTAAGGAATGGATAGCGCATGGGAGGCCATTATGATAAATTTTGATGAAGAGGTAAAAAAATTTAAACCGACTCTTGAACTAGACCAGGCGGAAGAGGCTATATACAACAATGACCTGAAGGATATTATGGATATCATGCAGGAGATGATGCGGGTAGCCAGGGAGACAGAGAGATAATATGGCAGATGTTTTAAATTGTAAGCATTGTGGCGGAACCATTCAGGTAACAGGCTATTGTGCTGAGTGTGGGCTGAAAAGTGAATATGTAAATAAAGCCTTAAATTCATCCAAGTATTTCTACAATATCGGTCTTGACAAAGCAAGAGTGCGTGACATGTCGGGTGCTAAGGAAGCTTTAAAAACGGCACTAAAGTACGATAAGATGAATATTGATGCGCGGAATCTGCTGGGACTTGTTTATTATGAGACAGGCGAGGTGGTTATGGCACTTAGCCATTGGGTAGTAAGCGTTAATCATTTCAGCGGAAGAAATGTGGCAAAGCGGTATATTAAGGATGTAAGGTCCAATCCCCATAAGCTTGAAGCGACCAATCATGTTGCAAGAAAATATAATCAGGCGCTTGCATATGCAAGGCAGGGAAGTAAGGATTTGGCTTTTATACAGCTTCGTAAGGTATTGTCTGACAACAATAAATTTGTAAAAGGATATTTGCTGCTGGCACTTCTGTTTATTGATGAAGGACGATTTGATAAAGCCAGAAAAGCACTTAAGAGGGTTATTAAAATAGACAGAACAAATCCGCTTGCTGTGAGATACTTATCTGAGATGGGTCATACAGACGAAGAGATTATGAATTTCAGAGATTTCCCTAGTGAAGAGTATGATGCGGATTTATTGTTTGTAGATGATGAAAGAAAAGCGTATTCAGGAACGAGGAATATTGATTTTGACGGAGAGCCAATCCCTGTTGGAAGATATAAGGATATAAATTTTTACAAATATTCGCTTGCTTATATTATTGCAGGACTTATCCTTGGCATAGCTGTAACATGGTTTCTGATTGTTCCACACAGGGATAAGACGGCAGATGACGAATCAAGAAATCTGAGGATTACATTTAGTCAGGAGATAGCAGATAAAAATGTACAGCTGGCTTCGCTTGAGAATGAAATAGAGTCATTAAATACAGAGCTTGATGAGGCGAATAAACAGGTTACAAGCCTGAATAAAAAGATAAACGCATATGAAACCTCCGCAGCTCAGATACTTTCCGATGAAGACAGAGTACGAATGCAGACGGGTATTAAAAAATATGAGGATATGTCGTATGACGAAGCCATATCAGATTTTGATAAAGTTTTAGAGAATAATCCTGACAGTGATATAGCACTTTATTATAAGGGTATGAGTTATATTAAGAAATCAGATACCGTAAATGCAAAGCAGGTATTCAACAGGCTGGTAAGCAAATGTCCTGATTCGGTATATTATACGATTGCGGCAGCTTATGCGGATACAGATGTGGCTGATACCGCAAATACAAATATTCCGGACGACAATCAGACCGGAGATGACGATACGGTTCCAAGTGACAACCAGACCGGAGATGACGATACGGTTCCGGATGGGAATACAACGACCGAGGTTGATAATACCGTACCGGAGAATGATATGACGACTGAAGATGGTAATACCGTACCGCAGGATGAATAGTCCGGTAAACAGGATGGATTAAATGGATAGATAATATTACGAAAGACAAACATATAAAATGTTTGTCTTTTTTCATTCTATAGGAAACCATATTTCCGTAGAATCCGACATTTAATTACTTTAAGGGGGAAAAATATGAATATTTATGAGAAAATGGGGGATACTGTAATAATAAGTCTGCCCGAAGAGGTAGATGATTATAGAGCATCAATGATTATAGAAGGAACCAATGAAGTATTTGCTGACAACAGGATAAAAAATGTTGTATTTGATTTTGGAAACACAAAGTTTATGGACAGTTCAGGAATTGGACTGATAACAAGACGTTTCAGAGATGTGTATGACAGGGGAGGGGAGGTATCCCTTATGAATGTAAATCAGAGAATGGATAGAATATTATTAATGTCCGGAATATATCGAATTGCAACAAAGCTGGGAAGATAGAAAATATACAAATAAAAAGGAGTAAATCATGAATAAGAATGAAATGATGATTGAATTTGGATGTGATGCGAAGAATGAGGGGTTGGCAAGAGTTGTAGTAGCATCCTTCCTGACAAGAACAAATCCGACACTGAACGAAGTGGAGGATGTGAGAACCGCCGTATCGGAGGCTGTGACAAATTCCATAATTCACGGCTATGAAAATGGGGAGGGCTCAATAATTATAAAAGCGTACATAGAGGATAGGACAATCAGTATTGAAATCATAGATTACGGATGTGGAATTCCGGATATTGATAAAGCAATGGAGCCTATGTATACAAGTAAGGGAGATGAAAACAGATCAGGTATGGGGTTTTCATTTATGGAAGCATTTATGGACGAGCTTATTGTTGAATCAAAGGTGGGTGAAGGAACCACGGTTAAGATGAAAAAGAAGATTGGTGCAGAGCAGGAGACATATTAATGGAAGATAATCTGGAGCTGTTGATTCGTGCGAAAGATGGTGACGATAAAGCAAAGGAGAAGCTTGTAGAACAAAATCTGGGACTGGTCTGGAGCATTGCAAGACGATTTACGGGAAGAGGCTATGACATAGAGGATTTATATCAAATCGGATGTATCGGTCTGTTAAAATGTATAGACAGATTTGATGATTCATATCATGTAAAATTTTCGACTTATGCCGTACCGTTGATACAGGGAGAGATAAGGCGTTTTTTACGAGATGACGGCGCTATTAAGGTGAGCAGAAGCCTTAAAACCACTATGAATAAAGTAGAAGCATACAGGCAGAAGGTAATACAGGAAAAAGGAATTGAGCCGGGAATTGAAGAAATCGCAGCGGAGGTTTCCGTCAGTCCTTGTGATATTGTTATGGCGATGGAGGCAACGTATAAGGTGGAATCTTTGGATTCTCCGGGACTTATTGAAAAGCCTTCAGAAAAAGAAGATGATATTATAGAAACCATCATGCTCAGTCAGATGCTGGATGCTTTATCTGATGAGGAGAGAAAACTGATTAACCTCAGATTTTTCAGAGATAAAACGCAAAGTCAAACCGGAAGAGAGCTTGGACTGAGTCAGGTTCAGGTCAGCAGGCTGGAGAAAAAAATTATTGATAAGATGAAGAAGAAAATATTGGAATAATTAAAGCCATGTAATTGGACACTATATGTATATAAAGATTATACTAAATAGGGGTTAGTTGCATGGCTGATTTAATTTATTTAAAACTTGACGAAAGTGTACTTGCAGAGTCAAGGAAGATAACAATAAAGGATGTTACAAAAGTCGTCTGTGATAATCCGGAGATGAAATACGGAACGGAAAAAATTGAACTGATGAATTTCTCGGGTACGAAACAGCAGCAGGTTATTTCTATTCTTGATATTATAGAAGAAATAAAAAAAGAGTATCCTGATGCTGAAATAACAAATCTGGGACAGCCGGAGGTCATTGTATACTACAAGGAATTTGATACAGCAGACAGAATGAAACAGACCGTTAAGCTGATTTTTATTTGTCTTGTAGCTTTTCTGGGAGCAGGGTTTTCTATCATGTCTTATAATTCGGATGTAAATCTGGTGGGACAGCTTGATTTGATGCAGAATATATTTGTGGGTGAAAGTGAAACCGGTTCTACGATAGCAGGAATTACGTACAGCATAGGATTATTAATAGGTATTATTATATTTTTTAATCATGGAACAAATAAAAAGTTTTCTGATGACCCGACACCTCTTCAGGTTCAGATGAGGCAATATGAACAGGAGGTTAATCAGACGATCATTACCGATGCTGAGAGAAAGAAGGATATAAGAGATGCTGATTAGATATATTGGTCTGGCGATAGCGGGAATGGCAGGTGGTGCTGTTATAGCAGGTGGCTATTTTGCTTTTATATCGCTGATTGGCGTATTTCCGAAACTGATAGAAAAGGTAAAGGGAAACAGGCATTATATGCTGGTAGAGCTCTGTCTTACTTATGGGGCAGCGATTGCAAATGCAATCTATATATTCAATATTAAAATTCCGGTAACGCTTGTAGGATTTGCTATATTGACTTTGTTTGGCGGAATATTTGTAGGCTGTCTGATAGGTGCCTTGTCAGAGGTGTTAAATGTATTTCCGATAATTTCAAGGCGATTTAATGTACGAAGAGGATTTCCCTATGTAATACTAGCTGTTGCCATTGGTAAGGCTGTAGGTTCTTTTATTGGACTTATGGCAAATGGATTATAATAAATGAAAGGATTAAGGATATGAAATACGAACCAAAGGAAAAGGATTATAATATATATGTCCAGAATGTGACACCGACATCAAATACCTTCAAAAATTGTCTGTGGGCATTTTTGGTAGGAGGTGCCATATGCACATTAGGAGAGGTTGCTTTAAATCTGATAAAGATGGCAGGTATTGAGGAAGAGAACAGCTACGGTTATGTATCCATGCTTTTAGTTCTTTTAAGTGTTATTTTAACAAGCCTCAATCTTTATAAAAAAATTGCCAAATATGGTGGCGCCGGTGCACTTGTTCCCATAACCGGATTTGCAAATGGTGTCTGTGCGCCTATTGTGGAGTTTCAGACCGAGGGCGAAGTATTTGGTAAGGGTGTAAAGGCTTTTACGATAGCCGGACCCGTTATACTATACGGAATTTTTACAAGCTGGGTACTCGGACTGATATATTGGATATTAAAGATTATGGAAATCGTATAAGGATTGTAAAGGGACACAAAGTTTGATAAAATTCTCCCAGGAGGAGAAAAAGTCATGAACAAGAAGATTTTAATGTTTAATGCATCGGATGAATTGACACAAAAACTAAAAGCTATAAGCTGTGGCATCGGAGCGGAGCTTATAGCTGTTCCTTTATGCAAGTATAATCATACTGCTTTAGAACTTGCAGGTATGGCAGACATGAATGGCAGCTGCGGGGAATATAATGGTAGAGAACTATCTATGGAGATGATATTGTTTGTGGGACTTACAGATAAAGAGCTGGATTTATTTCTTGATAACTGTAAAAAGGCTGATGTACGGATAAGGTTAAAGGCTGTTCTGACCGATACAAATTCAAATTGGAAAATCATAGATTTATATAAAGAGTTAATGAAAGAATATTTATTTTACAAAATGAGAGGAAAGTAGTAGAACAATGTGGAAAATTGTGGATATGATTCTTTTGTTGACATATAAAATTGACTGTGATACCTTAATAAAAGATAACGCTATTAAGTTTACATAATTAATATTGAAGGCAAATATGGGAAGCAGAAATAAAAAGAAAAGAAAGAAAAGGACAACAAAATCAAGAGTTATAAGCTGGTTACTTACGTTTATCTTTTTGTTTTTATTTTATATAATATTCTGTGGATTTATTGGTAATAAGCGTTTTTATGCTAATACCAGTATCAATGGAATCGATGTAAGTAAAATGACAGCAGAGGAAGCGGCAGAAGAAGTTAGAAATCAATTTGAGGCAGACTACAATGATGCTGCTATAACGGTGTTGCTAAAGGATGAGAAATACAAAATTGAAATTGCGGATGCATTAAATTTGGACGTTAGGGATGCCGTTAATTCAGCACTTTCAGACAGTCACGGATTTATGAGCAGAGGATATATGTACATAAAGTCTATGTTTACATCATTAGAGTATTCGGCTACACCTTCTATATCTGACCGTAAGGCAATAGCGCAGGCAATCCAAAACAGTGGATTAAATGAACTGGCAAATTCAGGTGAAAAAATATATAAGATAGAAAATGATTCCATAAAGGTAACCAAGGGCAGAGGCGGTTATGAGGTGGATTCAGATAATCTGATGAAGCAGATTGAAGCATTCATATTAAGCGGGGATTTATCAGAAACGCTGGATTGCCCGATTAAGTATAGTGAAGTAAATCTTGAACATATATATAATGATATCTATGTTTCGCCACAGAACCCTACATTAAATCCTGATGACGGATATTCTCTGATAGAGGCTGTAAGAGGAGTAAGCTTTGATATGGAGCTGGCAGAGAATATGCTCAAGGAGGCGGAAGATGGTGAAGAGCTTTCCATACCGCTTGTATATACTGAGCCTAATATATCTACAGAGGAATTTAAAGCAGTGCTTTTTAGAGATGCACTTGGAAGCTTTGCTACAAGTGTAGGCGGGTCCGATTACAGAAAAACAAATGTCAGGCTGGCTGCCGAGCATTGTAATGATACCATACTCCTTCCGGGGGAAACATTTTCATTTAATAATGTGGTAGGACAGAGAACTACGGAAAACGGATTTAAACCGGCACCTTCATATGTGAACGGAGAATCGGTAGATGAGGTGGGGGGAGGAATATGCCAGGTATCCTCAACGCTGTATAATGCATGTTTATATGCAAATCTTCAGATAGATGAAAGGCATTGTCATCCACATGAATCCGGTTATGTGGAGGCAGGCTTTGATGCTACTGTATCATGGGGCGGCCCTGACTATATGTTTTCAAATAATACAAATTATCCAATTAAGGTATCTGCTGTATATGATGGAAGCTATGTATATTGTGCTATATATGGTACAAAAGAAAAGAGCTTTTATGTAGAGCTTACAAGTGAAACCATATCCGTAGAAGAATATGAGACTGAATATGAAGATGATGATACTATGGAGGAAGGCGAAGAAGAGGTATCTGTCAGAGGTATAAACGGATTTACCGTTCAAACATATAGAAAGGTTTATGATGGAGACGGAAACCTTATTTATAACGAGCCGGAGTCCATGAGTACATATTCAAAGCAGGATGAAATTATAAAGGTTGGTACAAAAAAGGATTCAGAAGAAGACACTACGGAAGAGGATATCACCGAGGATAAAAAAACAAAAAAGAAAAAGAAAACAGAAAATTCAACAGAAGAAAATAATGATGCGGATACAGTTAATGAGTAAGTGGCTATAGTAAAAAATACGGTTTCGGTTAATAAGTCCTCCATTCTTTATGTATTTTGTAAAGCGGAAGCAGTTTGATTATGTGATACATAAAGAATGGGGGACGTTTCTTTTTATTAAAATTCTATAAATATTGAAAAAAATGCTAGGAAACGACTGCTTTTTTTGTTATAATAACAAGATAGCAGTCTTATATGGTGAATTTAATAGGAGAAACAGGGATATGTATTTAGTATTTGATATAGGCGGAACATTTATAAAATATGCGCTTATGACAATAGATGGAAATATCGTAGAGAAGCATAAGGTGCCTACAGCTTCCTGTGGAGAAACTCTGGATGGATGTATTAATCTGCTTTCAGGAATCTATAAATTCTACAAAGAGAAAAATGAGCTTGAAGGAATTGCTCTTGCCATACCGGGACTTGTAGATGTGGTTGAAGGAATCGTTTATGAAGGTGGCGCCTTGCCTTATTTGCATGGTGTGAATATAGGCAGTATGTTGTCAGAAGCATGTGACGGTATAGCAGTAGCCTTGGAGAATGACGGAAAATGTGCTGCACTGGCTGAAGTATGGCAGGGGAATGCCAAAGATTGTGACAATGCCTGTCTTATCGTAGTAGGAACAGGTATAGGCGGTGGTATTGTTATAAACCGTCATGTGTATAGAGGTAATGCGCTTGGTGCCGGTGAAATATCTTTTTTGCTTGAGAATATGACGAGAGAAGAAGTGGAACATTTTGAAAACATCGGTAACTTGGAGATACCGGAGGAAAAGCGGAGATGTGGTTCATTTATTGCTTCGGGCAGTTGTTCTACAGATGCCCTTAGAAAGAGAGTTGCAAGAGAAAAAGGCATAGATAAGCATGATATATCCGGTGAAGATATATTCCAGCTTGCAGAGCAGGGGGATAAGATATGTATTGATGCTATTGAGGACATGTGTTTTATGCTTGCGAAGCATTGTATGGATATCTATATGATTATGAATCCTGATGTGATACTTATAGGTGGTGGTGTAAGTACACAGCCGGCATTTGTTCCTACGATACAGAAATATGCAGATAAAATCAGAAAGATAACCCGTATTTATGATAAATTGCTTATTAAACCATGCAGGTTTGGGAATGACTCCAATCTTATAGGTGCATTATACAACTATATACAGAAGTATATTATTGGTTAATATTGTTTACAAAATAAATTAAAATGAAAGCAAGGGGGGTAATATATGGCGTTAAACAATAAGATATTTAAAGAATATGCAGATATATGTATTTCAAAGGAAAAGATACCATCGGAGTTATATGAACAGTACGGTGTAAAAAAAGGACTGAGAGACAAGAATGGTAAAGGCGTTCTGTCAGGAATAACGGATATCTCAAAGATTGTTTCATCCGAAACGGTAGATGGAGTAAGTACACCATGCGACGGAAGACTATATTATAGAGGATATAATATAATTGATTTGGTAAATGGTGTAAAAAACAGGGGCGGATTCGGTTTTGAAGAGACCGCATACCTGCTTTTGTTTGGTGAATTGCCTAATGAGCAGGAATTGGCAGAATTTAATAAATTGATGGCAGACAGCAGAACACTTCCAAAGAATTTCGTGCGTGATGTCATTATGAAGGCACCAAGTAAAGATATCATGAATTGCATGACGAAAAGTATGCTGACACTTGGTTCATATGATAAAAAGATGTCTGATGTATCGATTAGTAATGTTATAAGACAGAGCATCATGCTTATCAGTGTATTTCCCATGTTTGCAGTGTATAGTTATCATGCCTATAATCATGCGAAAAATGATGAAAGCTTCTATATACACAGACCTTCTCCGGAGCTTGGAATGGCGGAGAATATTCTGCGGATGTTAAGACCCGACAAGAGCTATACCGAGCTTGAAGCGAAGGTGCTTGATATAGCACTGATGCTTCATATGGAGCATGGTGGCGGCAATAACTCTACCTTTACGACCAGGGTTGTATCATCAGCGGGTTCGGACACCTATTCCGTAATAGCCGCAGCCTTGTCCTCACTGAAAGGCCCTAAGCATGGTGGAGCTAATATCATGGTGGTCAAGATGATAGAGGATTTAAAGGCAAATGTGGATGATTTTAATGATGAAGAGCAGCTATATGCATATCTGGAGAAACTTGTGGATAAAAATGCCTTCGATAAGAAAGGTCTTATATATGGAATGGGACATGCCGTATATTCCGTTTCGGATCCTCGTGCGAGAGTATTTAAGCAGTTTGTAGAAAAGCTTGCTATAGCAAAGGGAAGAGAAGAGGATTACAAGCTGTATTCCAATATAGAAAGACTGGCACCTGAGATAATAGGAAAAAAGCGTAAGATTTATAAAGGTGTAAGTGCGAATGTAGATTTTTACAGCGGATTTGTCTACAGTATGCTGAATATACCTGTTGAACTGTATACGCCTTTATTTGCCATGGCGAGAATTGTCGGTTGGAGTGCTCACAGGATAGAAGAACTTATCAATGTAGATAAAATAATAAGACCTGCATATCAAAGTATAGTCGAAGAGCAGGAGTATGTTCCTCTCTCCGAAAGGTAAATAGTAGTCGATTTTATATTCTTTAAGGATAAATATTAAGTATTATCAGTTTCTTCAGGGAAATCGTCATTTAGGACTTTGGCTCCGCCAAGGTGTCCGTCATCAGTATGGGGGATATGGAACAGACCATCAAGGCGACCCGGAGATGCTGTTTTTACTTCCTGATTCGTATAGAGATTAACGTAATGAGGGCGAAGCTTGGAATATATAATTTTTTGTTCATTATATAAACTATAGTAGCCGGACAGCATATAGCTGACACTGCAGCCTATGGCGAAGAATAAAATACCCTCACCGCCGAATAATTCAAGACTGAGAAAAAGGGACGTAAGAGGACAGTTTACGACACCGCAGAAGAAGCATATAAGTCCTATTGCAGCGCCAAATCCCGGATTTAAACCGATTAATTCTCCGGTAACACATCCAAATGTTGCGCCTATAAAGAATGAAGGAACAATCTCACCGCCTCTGAAACCACAGCCGATTGTAATACATGTGAAAATCATTTTGCAAAGGAAGGCCTCTGGTCTGGCATCGCCGGATATTGCTTTTTCTATAATACCCATACCTGCCCCATTATAATCTGTAGACTGAAGTAGAAATGTAAGGGCAACAAGCATCAGTCCGCCTACAAATACACGCAGATACTGACTTTTGAAGAATTTTCTGAAAAGCTTTGATATAACATGCATGACAATACAAAATATGCTGCTTAATATGGCACAGAGTATAGCGAGGATAATAATTCTTATGCCGTTTCCAATACTAAAATCAGGAATTGCTGATATTGTAAAGTAATCGTGAGTTATATTCAGTTTATTTGTTATGGTAAATGCGATAACGGAAGATAACATACATGGAACGAAAGCACAGTAGTATAAAATACCGATGCTGATTACTTCCATGCTGAACAATGCAGCAGAAATAGGCGTGCCAAACAATGCGGCAAATACCGCACTCATGCCACACAGCGTAAGAATATGCTTATCACTGTCATTTAACTTAAATATTCTGCCTATTGAAACACCCAGACTTCCGCCTATCTGAAGGGCAGCCCCCTCACGACCTGAGGAACCGCCGAATAAATGTGTTATTACTGTTGTAACAAATATAAGGGGAGCCATGCGTGATGGTACAACGTCATCCGAGCTTCTTACAGAGCCAATAACAAGATTTGTTCCCTTATCATGCTTTATGCCGCAGATACGGTAGATAAATACGATAAGAAGCCCTGCTAATGGCAGAAAAACAATAATCCTGCTATTTTCTTCGCGGAAGCCCGTAACAAATTCTACGCATAGATGAAATGCTGAGCCTATAGCACCACAGGTTGTTCCCATAATGAGTGCAAAAATGATCCATTTTATAAATGTACGTCCATAACGGATGGAACGATTTAAACAATTTATCCAATATTCTTTCGTAAATTCCATCATAAAATCCTCTTTTAACTTTTTTACCGCCATACAGCCTATATATATTGTTGCCTTTTAATAGCATATTAGTATCAATGTATTTATAAAAATACTCCTGAATAAGATTAAATCAAATCGGGAATTTTGTCTATAATATTTTTAATATAATCTGTTTTTTCGTTGGTTATTATATGATATCCAAACACATCCGGCAGGATTCATCATTAAGCTTTCAAAATAAAATATCTTTTTATCATCCCATTGATTTCCATTATAATATATGCCTTTTTGTACATTATAAAAAAAGGAATAAAAAATTGATATTGATAAACAATTGATTGCGAAATGGAGAAGGCTATGAATTTGAAAAAGGGAAAACAAAGTATTCAATTTGAAAAAGCACCGTTTATTATCGGAGAAGCATCAATCTGTGGACCGAAGGAGGCAGAAGGGCCACTTGCGAGATACTTTGATGTGCTGTCAGAGGATCCTACATTTGGCAAGGATTCATGGGAAGAGGGCGAAAGCGAGATGGTACGTCAATCGGTTACAATGGCAATTAAAAAAGCTGGAAAGACAAAAGAGGATATAAGATATATTTTTGCAGGTGATTTGCTTGGCCAGCTTATTGCATCAACCTTTGGAATAAAAGATATGGATATACCTACATTTGGTTTGTATGGTGCATGCTCGACATGTGGTGAGGGCTTGTCACTTGCGGCAATGACTGTTGCTGCCGGATATGCGGATAATGTGGTTGCCGAAGCTTCAAGTCATTATGGAAGCGCAGAAAAGCAGTTTCGATTTCCTCTTGAATATGGAAATCAGCGGCCGCTCTCAGCAACTTGGACCGTAACAGGAAGCGGAGCATTTGTTGTGTCCGGTGAGAATGAAAACAGAGAAGAGGATATTTGTATCACAGGGATAACAACAGGCAGAATAGTGGATTATGGCGTTAAAGATTCCTTTAATATGGGAGCATGTATGGCACCTGCCGCAGCCGATGTCATTTACCAGAATCTGAATGATTTTGGTATCAAACCGACTTATTATGACAGAATAATAACGGGTGATTTGGGAAAAGTAGGTAAGAGAATTTTGATAGAACTCTTAGCGGCAAACGGTATAGATATTACAAAACAGCATATGGATTGTGGTATTGAGATCTTTGACAATGAAGAGCAGGATACACATTCAGGCGGTTCCGGCTGTGGTTGTTCAGCAATAACACTTGCGGGGTATATAATGAGACAGCTAAAGGATAATGTATGGAAGAGAGTATTGTTCGTTCCTACTGGAGCGCTGCTTTCAACAGTCAGCTTTAATGAAGGACAAAATATTCCCGGTATCGCACATGCAGTTATGATAGAAAGAAGGTAAAATTATGGATTATGTTAAGGCATTTTTAATAGGTGGGATTATTTGTGTGCTTGCACAGATTCTTATGGATAAGACAAAACTTCTGCCGGGAAGAATTATGGTTATACTTGTCTGTACCGGTGCTGTTCTCGGTGCTGTCGGAGTATATGAACCGTTGTTAAAATTCAGTGAATGTGGTGCTTCGGTTCCACTAACGGGTTTTGGATATAACCTGTGGAAAGGTATCAAAGAAGCCGTTGACGAAGATGGCTTTTTAGGGTTATTTAAAGGAGGCTTTCAGATGGCGGCTATTGGAAGCTCTGCTGCTTTAATATTTTCATATCTTGCGTCTCTTGTATTTAAGCCGAAAATGACAAAGTAAAGTATATACTTTTTTATATATATTTTTCCATGGAATATAAAAAGACCGTTGCAAAAGGAAATCTTCCTGCAACGGTCTTTTTATTTCTATTTCTATATTAAATTAAAACATTATTCTCCGGTCAGAATTCGATTATTCTGAACTTGGAGTATCCGTAGACGACTCTGTCGGCGGTTCCGTCGGTGGTTCTGTCGGTGGTTCCGTGGACGACTCTGTCGGTGGATCTGTCGACGGCTCCGTCGGTGGATCTGTCGACGACTCCGTCGGTGGTTCTGTAGACGACTCTGTTGACGATTCAGATGTTTTCACGAATGTAACACTTATCGTATGATTTGATTTTACCTTCGAAAACTTATAACTTGATGTCGGCCCTATGGATGTTCCGTCAATATAAACATCGGCTATTTGATATCCCTTGTTTGCGGTTATATAGAAGGTTACCGAACCGCCTTTCTGTACCTTGGTTGTAGGAGAAATTGAACCTCCTTTGCCATTTACAGAGGAAGTGATCGTAAACGTGTTCTTATCGTCTTCATCGGTATTTTCCTCAGATTCATCTTCTTCCGGATGCAAATCACATTCTTCGGTTAGGATATTCTGACTGTATGAGAATTTTGCACCGTCAAGGACTATCTGACCGTTGTCACCGATAACATAGGTATATGTTGTCGTATGTGGGCACTTTGAGGTAGCCTTCATATGTGATTCGTCACAAAGCTCTATTCTTGTTACACCGTGACAATATTCTGACGGAACCGTTCCCTTTGCAAAGTATTCTGAATGGGTGCCTTCACATCCTGATGTAGGCAGAAGACCGCTGTCATTACATACCGTTGCAACCACGATACCATCAGGCATTTCAAATGATTTTGAAGTATCAAGCCCCTTAGCCTCTGTAATGCCATCCATGATTTGTCTCCAGAGATACATTTTAAGGCTTCCCGGATCATAACTTGTATTTAAGTCATATCCAATCCAGATAGAAGCAGTATAGTATGGATTATATCCACAAAACCATGCATCGTAGTTGCTGGAGGTGGTACCTGTCTTGCCGACTGTGTACATGCCAAGCTGTGAAGCTGCAGCGGTACCCGTACCTGAAGTAACAACATCACGCATGGCATCCGTCAGCAACCATGCATTCTGTGGTGAGATTACCTGTGTTTCTTCCGGCTTCCGGTTGTCTATAATAAGATTTCCGTCATGGTCATATACCTCAGTATAAAATACAGGCTTAATATAGTTTCCTTCATTTGCAATCGTTGCATATGCTGCCGTTATCTCGAGGTTTGTTACACCATTTGTAAGTCCGCCAAGTGCCATAGACTGATTAATGTCTGATTCAATAAGACCATCTGAGGCGGTTTGTCTTTCAACGAGAGTAGTAAATCCAAGCTTGAGCAGATATTCATAGGCAAGCTGTGGAGTAACATCCGTAATTGTTTTAACAGCGATGATATTCATTGAATCTCTGATGGCATCTCTTATCGTACTTGGCCCACGATAGCCGCTATACCAGTTAAATACTTCGTTTCCGTTTTCATAGAAGTAAGGAGCATCGTCATATGTTTTTGCAAGACTCATTCCGCAGCCGTCAAGACCCGGCAGGAAAGCAGCAAGTACCTTGAATGTTGAACCCGGCTGTCTTGTTGCCTCTGAGGCTCTGTTGAAGGAACGGTTTTCATTCTTTCCGCCACGTCCGCCGACAAGTGCCTTTACCTGACCGGTTTCCTGATCCATTACGGTAAAGGATATCTGTGGCTGTACAACCAGATTGAATGTTTCAAGAAGTTCAATATCACCTGTTTCTGCAATCATGGCTTCTTTGTAGGCATCGGCAGCCTCACGTGCTTCTTCCTCACTATTAAAGATAGGTTTCCAGGAGGACTCACCCTGAACCTCTTTGTACCATGTTTCCATCATGTTAATACTGTAATTCGTTTCAACACCATCATCACTTACAAGCGTAAGCGCATAATTAAGCTGATATTTTGGTGTAGGATAATTGGATTCATCGTTTAATACGGTATCGCAAATCTCCTGTATTTCCTCATCCTGACAGATTACAACCTTAAGACCGCCTGACCATATGAGGTTCTCTACCTCAGTGTCAGAATAGCCGAGTGCCGATAAATCATCCTGAAGCTGGTTGATAACCTCGTCTGTATAGTAGGAGTTTACATCCTTTGGACCCTCTTCTCTTTTAGAAGAAAGAGAATCAATACGTCCGTATACGTCATCGGAAATTGCTTCATCATACTGTGCCTGGGTAATATATTCCTGCTCCAGCATATGTTCAAGAACATCAAGTCTACGCTGTGCATTATATTCAGGATATACAATCGGGTCATATTTTGAAGGGTTCTGCGGTATGGCAGCAAGCACCGAACATTCGGAAATCGTAAGCTGGTCAAGTGTTTTGCCAAAATAATATTCGGCAGCAGTCTGAATTCCTGAGCAACCCTGACCTAAATAGATTGTATTCAGATAATATTCTATAATGGATTCTTTGCTGAGCTGTTTCTCCATTTCAATGGCAAGGAACTGCTCCTGAATCTTTCTTTCAAGCTTGTCTACGAAGTTTGTTTCATTCAGACCGACATTATAGATGTTGTTCTTGATAAGCTGCTGTGTCAGGGTACTTGCACCCTGATCAAATTCACGATTTTTGATGCCTCGTATCAGGACTCTGGCAATACCCTTGACATCAATACCGTTATGCTCCCAAAAACGCTCGTCCTCTATAGCAATAAATGCATTTACAAGATCTGACGGTATACTGTTGTAATATACATATTCTCTGTTGGAGTCGAAGTTGGCAAGTGTGGTGACTTCTTTGCCGTCCTGAGTGTAAAGCGTTGTTTTATATCCTGTAGGAATTAACGAATCGGCATTTACATCAGGGGTATCATCAAGAATACCTTTTAAAGCACCAAAGCCGGCGCCGGCAATAAGAACAATTACTGCCAGTATGAGTACCAGTATGGCTTTAAAAACAGATACAGACAACTTCCGTTTGTTACGGGGCAGCTTGGAGACCAGTTCTTTTTGGGTCTTTGCCACTCCCTTTCTACTAAAATCCATGGAAAAACCTCCTTATTTATATAAATAAAAAAATTGTTATATACAATTTTACAATTCAAATTATTATAACAAATATGTAGCTAATAATAAAGCAAAAAATAAAATGAACTATGAAAATTCACATTTATTAAGCAAGTGTTCGGAAGAAGTTTGATATTATTGTAAATCGATTATTAAGAGTTTATAATAATCTATAAAAATTTTGTAAGTTATGTTAAAGATAGAATGTTATACTGGGAGGATATTAGATTTATGAAATATGATTACAGATGGACAGACGGAACCAATGCTGATTTTGTAAATTTTAGTTTTGATATGGAGAATTATTATAATAGATTGGCAGGTGGCGAGGATAAGAGAAAAGATTTTATCCCATATAATGCGTTATCAGATATTCACGATGTAATTGTTGTTTACGATGCAGAAAGAGCGATTGCATGTGCCGGTTTCAAAGAGTATGACAAGGTTTCTGTTGAGATAAAGAGAGTGTGGGTTTCAGAAAAATATCGGGGACAACGTATTGCGAGTAAAATGATGGAAATGCTTGAAGAGAGAATAATAAGTAAAGAATATTATAAGGCGATTTTGCAGACCAGAGAGGCTTGCACTGAGGCGGTAGCATTATACAATTCGATTGGCTATCGTAGGATTGATAATTATCCGCCGTATGACAATATGGAATTAGCGATATGTTTTGAAAAAGTACTGCAAAATAGTATTTAAAGCTAGGGTTGATATAATTTAAAATAATACGTATAATTAAAGAAAGGTAGTAAAGTGCTTTTTTTAGAAGAGGCAGGAAGAATATATTTGACAAATTCTTCAATGGAAGCATTGCGTGAAGCGCAACAAGCATTTGCAGGAGAAGCAGAGCGTGTTGGTTTGGAAACAGAAGAGGATGTTGTAAAAAGAAAATTTCCGAGGATGCTTGCAGTGGTGGATATATTACTTGCAAAGATGAATGATGAGTATGTATATACACCGGATATGTCATATAAATATTAAGGAGATAAAAATATGTTTGAGTCAATAGAAGCAGCAATAGATTACTGGAAGGAA
>CAZATW010000050.1:0-19655 GCA_964488185.1 uncultured Coprococcus sp.
TCAGCTAACGCTGACACGAATCCCGCGCCAAGACTCGCGAGCGAGTCTTGAATTTTTTCTTTGCTTTCCGATTGAGACATTAATATATCTTTTTCGCACTTTTTCCGATTGACTTCCAGATATTATTTACCAAACTTGTTATCTGATCCTGAAAAATAATAACTATTGCAATCAATACCACTATAATAAGCAAAATTTCTACTACTCCCATTCCAGATTCATCCTTTAAAAATTCTTTTATTTTATTCATAATTTATCTCTCCTTATACATATTAAAAATTCATAAGGGCAGGAAGCATCACAATAACCATTACGACACCCAATAAAAGTATCATTGGAAACAATAGCTTTGTTCCGGCTTCTTCCCCCTTCTTTTTTGCCAGCTCACGTTTCAATAAAAGAGCACATTCCTCTTCCTCTGCCAACATTTGAAGTACATTTTTAGTTCCTTTTTTTACATTTTGTGATAATAATGATGTCAATTTCAGATAAACGGAAAGCTTTAATCTGTGACCAAGATTTGTATATGCCTGTCCTTCAGAAATTCCTGACGATATCTCATTTAACGTATATTTAATTTCATCTTCCAAAATATGTGCATATTTATCCCTTCCATTTGTACTGTCTCCGGGATTTTCACTTGAAGACTCAATCATTTTATATAATGCGCCACGAACAGATAATCCTGCTCCCATATAAAGCGAAAGCTTATCGACAAATTCAGGATATTTCTGTAAAAGCCGTTTGTCTCTTTGTTGATTTTCTCTTTTTAAATCAAATATGCTTTTTGTCACTATTAGTATGGTCAGAACAATGCCAAGTAATATAATTAGAACAGGTATGTTTTTGTTGTTTGCTGCAAATATCTTATATCCGTTTATTTCAGATGGCAGCTTTATTTGTTGCTTCCTTCCATATGATAATTGAAGTTTATTTATGTAATTTTTTATGCCGCTTATTATTTGCTCTGCAGAAGAAGCTTGATGTCCCAATACTGTCAGTGCATAATTTTTCTTTTTACTGTAATCCTTATAGGCAAGTTCGGCTACCAGTTCCACTCGACAAGGATTTTCTAAAATTTCATCCGTTATCCTTCCCGCTGTATCTATAATCTCGAGGTTGCTTGATGACCATCTGACTGTAAGCCCCAATTCATCTATATATGTTATAAGATTTAAATCAGTTATTATATTATTCTCGGAATCATTTTCATCAAGATATGACGCTTCTATATATTCAAAGCCTTTTTCAAATATTTCTTCCATATCCGATAAATTATATTCTACAGGCAATACATCAACAATAAAGTTATACTCTTTATTATCAATATTTGTCTTAAGCTCTAGTTCCTCTACAGCTTCACCGTAACTCCCCCTTTGAAGCACTATTTCCTGTTCCTTCCTAAATGTCAATACTGCAAATATACCGGAAATCACAACAGTAATAATCAACATTAATAGCACCTTCATTATTAATTTCTGATAATAAAACCTATATTTACATTCCAGCTCTTTTTCCGACATTACATTGACGCTTCTAAAATATTTTTTTGTTTCTGAAATATTGCTAAATTTACTTATTAAATTGAATATTTTTTCAGTTACCGATATTAATATATTTCTTTTTATATTTCTAAACCTCAATGTCCACAATCCGCCTTCCCCAGCATATAGCTCCGATGGTTACAATTAAACATATTGTCATTATTATTACACTGGCAACATTTCCGTACAAGGGATTCATATATCCCTTGTTAGCAACACGCATATAAAGAACTATGCCACATGGCATAACACTCATTATACGTTGCTCCATCTTTTTTGCAGCAACCATAGTTTCTATTTCACTCTCAACCTCCTGCCTTCTTCTAATATTTTCAGAAGTTTTCTTTATTATTCTCACGATATTGCCGCCTGTTTTTTTGGCAACTGCAACTACCTCGGCAAATTCTTTAATATCAGAAACTCCGGAACGCAGGCCAAAATCCTCAAGCATATACTCAACACGACAATTTAGTTGTATACCCTTTTTTATAATAATTAATTCATTTTCTATAAGGCTTTCACCCTTATACCTACTGTGCATTTCCTTATAGGTATGATTAAATGCTATCTCAAGTGAATAACCGGCACTCATATTGGCAGCCAGAGCTTCAATCATTTCTTTAAACTCCAGCCGAAGTCTTCTTTGTCTCTTTTTCCTTATACAGTCGGCTGTAAGCTTTATAAGAAATATCTCCAAAGGATATAGAAAAACACATGGAATAAACGAATTGTAAAACAGAACACTGATTATACTGATAATTAAGGAATAAACCATAACACATACTATTATCTCTTTTTTCTTCATCTTATATATTCGATAATCCGTTTTCATCTATATCTCCCTATTAACATTGATAAGCCCTGCCGACTGCAGTTTTATAGTATTATGCAAATCGTTTATTTTGCGAAGGCTCCCTTTTACTTTCCCCCTGTTAACATCCGTTTCAATATACTCATACAGCTTGTTGAGCTGTATTTCTCCTTTAATCACACCCATCACCTCACTTATTTCCAATACTTTACGGCTCTTATCCCTAAGCCTTCCTAAATGTATAATTACATCTACTGCCGATGCTATTTGCTGTCTTATAGCACCTATCGGCATAGACGAACCCATGAGTATCATAGTTTCCAGTCTGCTAAGCATATCTTTAGATGAATTTGCATGACCCGTAGAAAGACTCCCATCATGACCCGTATTCATAGCTGCCAACATATCGATAGCAGCTTCATCCCTAACCTCCCCAACAATAATTCTGTCCGGTCTCATTCTAAGACTGGCTTTAATTAAATCACGTATAGTTACTGCATTCTCTCCCTCCACATTTGCATTTCTGGCTTCAAGTCTGACCAAATTTTCTACCCCCTCTATCATCAGTTCGGCAGAATCTTCAATGGTAATTATTCTCCCATCCTTTGGAATATAGCCCGAAAGAGCATTTAGAAAGGTTGTCTTTCCTGCTCCTGTCCCACCGGAAATAAATATATTATATCCCGCAATTACCAGCCCCTTTAAAAATTCGGCCACCTCTGCTGATATAGCATCCAACTCAATAAGCTGCGCCATAGTTATTGCCTCTTTGGGAAACTTCCTTATAGTTACGGCAGGGCCGATAAGTGATACAGGTGGCAAAACAACATTTACACGCGAACCATCCGTAAGTCTGGCATCTACAATCGGATTCGCTTCATTTACCACTCTGTTACAACCTGCCACGATATTCTGTATTACCGATTTAAGCCGCTCTTCACTCTCAAAGCTTTGCGCAAGCCGCATCAGTCCCCCATTCTTTTCGATAAATATATTTCCATATCCATTTATCATTATTTCTGTTATACTTTCATCAGCCAGCAAATCCGACAAAATATCCAGTCTCCTAAGGGAATTAAACAAATCATGTTTAAGCTCAAGCTTATCCTTTAAATTTAATTTTCTGTTTCTTGAATATTCAAGAATACATTTATCTAAAATCCGACTGACCCCTTCATCCTCTATTTCTCCGGACATATCTATATCATGTAATACGCTTTCTTTTATCTGTCTCTTTATTTCATCTATCAATCTCCCATCACCTCTTCGACTGCCCTTATCATTTCACTACTATTTAAATCAGCATCCGGAAGTTGAATTTCTTTTATTCTCGTTATAAGCTTGCACAATTCATTAGCCTTTAGCATGGAGTAAAATGCTTCCTTTTTATTTATTGAAATTATATCTGATAGCACCGGCATAACTATATAATCAAATGCTTCAAGGCATGATATATCTCTCAATACTGCCGAACCTATATCAAATACCAGAGTAGTATATCTTCCCCATTCCACCAGTTTTTCTGTAAGCCAGCTTATATCTGCCATGCACAAATAATTAATATCAAGATATGAACAAGGTGATGGTATACAAGGTATATTGTCATCAACAATGATATGCTCTTTTAGATAATTTATTATTTCTGAATCCCTATTCTTAACAAGATAAAACAGGTTTGACGAAATATCTTCTTCATCTCTGCTTATATTCTCTCCACTATATGCTTCCATACCAATATACAATCCACCCCGCACATCATCAGAAGCACACATTCCTTTGGCAAGTCTGGTTTTGCCGCATCTTCCTATGGGAGAAATTACTGCATATGTACGATATAACCTACGACATTGTTTCACTTTTTCCGTACCCAGCATGGTTATTGCTGTTTCAGATACAAGACTTGCTTTTACATACTTAAATAAAAAACAACAGTCCGGTGTATTTTTTTCGTTTCTCTTGTTTTCTCTTGTCAGAAATAGTCGCTTAATATTTTTTAATTTTGCTATTGCTACCCTATCGGCATCATCTTCCGATATAACCAGCAAATCTAAATTCTTTGTATCCAGATATTCCAACAGTCTATCTATAGATGAGAATGCAATAGCATATAACGGACTATCCATATCAGAATTTATATAATTCATCAATCCCATCATATACGCCTGTTCCCTGTCGTATATACCTATTTTATAATGTCTTATTAATATTCACCTCCGGTCTTCTAAACACATATAAGTTTCATATGCTTAAATAGTACATAACATACTGTTCCGATAAATATTGCAAGCGAAAAATGTATTCTTGCTTTAAGCAGCGATTTTTTATTTTTTTCACCGTCACTATCCATTTTTGAATAATTATTACGATTTGTAATTGATATAAAAGATACTCTTATAAGATAGAGTAAAGATAATATTCCTCCTGCTATAAAGGAATAAAATATAATAAAGCCAATATCAGTTCCGACAAAGGATCCTATTGCGGATAACAGCTTTATATCACCGCCTCCTAGAGCTTTAAAAAGAAATAGTATAAATAAAGCGACAACCGGAATAAGGATTCCTACAACACTACCGACTAAGTCTTGTTTATTCTGAAAAACAATATTTGTTAAGATTCCTGCCATCATGCCGCATATAACATATAGATTCGGTATCTTCCATGACTTGAAATCCCACCCGACAGCAATTCCGGTATATGCAATTAATATAATAAATATGTTTGCAACCCTCCTTTGTTTTCTTTGGTGTACACATACGTTACCACCTTTATTTCAACTTGTAAATACCCCATTTATAAAGAAAACTTTATAAAATCAATCTACAATACATTATGTATAACTCGCTAAATGACAATACAAATTATCACAATTTTTTGATAACATAAATACTAAACTTAAAAAGGATAACCATAATCGGTTATCCTTTTCATTCTAAATTCCTACATCATTTGTAAAATGTCTTATTTTCATTTTATTCTGCAGGAGTCTCTCCCTCCATAGCAGGCGAAGGTGCAGTTTCCTGTTCCGGTATCTCTGAGCCTGTAGCAGGAGAAGCAAAAAGATTCGACATATCACCATCAGAGATACTTGTCTGCTCAATATCTCCTGTAGAAATAGGCGATACAAACATTTCACCATTGTTTTGTGATGGCTGAGTCATGCCCTGCGGCGGCATCATGCCCTGTGGCGGCATTTGTCCCTGTGGCGGCATCATGCCCTGTGGCGGCATCATGCCCTGTGGCGGCATCTGTCCCTGCGGCGGCATTTGTCCCTGTGGCGGCATCTGTCCCTGCGGTGGTACCATGCCCTGTGGCGGCATCTGTCCCTGCGGCGGATAACCACCCTGCTGCGGATAGCCTGTATAACCCGGATTCGCATTTTGCTGTTTTGCCAATGCTTCCTGAGCCTCTATATTCTGTATTTCCTGATTACAAGATGCAATATTATTTAAAGATATATTGATATTCTCAAAGAACTGTGCGACCTCAGGTGCCGGCTGTTCCTTATTTATATTGTAATAATATCTTCCTATCTCCGTAAACTGCCTTTCAATGTTACTGTTTTCCTGATTAATACGTGATTTCAGTTTTGACTTCTGGGCTGCATTTTTTGTTCCGTCTACAGCCTGATTAGCGAAACTCTTTGTTTTTTCAAATGCATTCTGAAAAAAATTTGCCATTATATAATTTCCTCCTCGCCTATTGATTATATGCTGAAATGTAACTTTTAAACACCCCGCATAACACAGCATGACTGCATTAATGTAATTATACTATGTGTATTTTTCTTTGTCTATTAATGTCCATGCAAAATTATGTGAATTTTCCATAAAAAATATTAATTCCAGGCTGTTCCGGATATATAAGCCCAATTTATTATTTCAAATATTTATTAAGTTCTTCCTGTACTTTCTCCAGTTCCTTTTCAAAATCACGTTTTTTTCTCTCATGTACTTTTATTTGATATACATAGTTCATCGCATCCTTTGATGTACCTTTTTCCTCTTTTCTGCAGTTTATATACATAGGTATGTTTTTAATTATGCAGCGAACGGTATAACCAACAAAGGAAACTATAGCTCCAAATATAATAATTGCAATATATGTATAGGAAATCATATTCATTACAAAGCTGACCGGATTTGATAATATCCATATTAACATCAATGCTGATACAACAATCAATACACATGTTATTTTAAAATCATTTTCAAGTCTGCTGTATTTCGTTTTCAGTTCGTCTATCATCTTCTCTTCAAGTCCTATATCTATTTTTAGACTATCTGTTTTTACCCTGAGTACCTCTATATTATTATATTCCTCAAATGCCTGCTCGTCTTCTCCATGTGCTAACTGCATCATTTATTTCTCCTTAAGCTCCAATTTGCCTCCCGGCACAAATGTATACTGCAAGTCAAATCTATCAGCAATATCCAGATCATGCGTTACTATTATAACCGTTTTCCCTTTTTCTTTCAATTTAAACATATGCTCCACAATGATCTCTTTATTATTAACATCCAGTGAGCCTGTCGGTTCGTCTGCAAGTATAATTTCAGGATTATTCACGATAGCTCTAGCTATTGATATTCTCTGTTTTTCTCCACCTGACAATTCATTAACATTCCTATATATATAATTTTCCATATTCACATCTATAAGTGCTTTTTCTATTTTTTCTTTATAATCTTTTTTCTTTACTTCTTTGCAAAACATAAGAGGTACGGATATATTATCATATACATTTCTATAGGGTATTAAACCATCATTCTGCATAACATATCCAAAGCACTTATTCCGAACTAAAGCCTTCTGTTTTTCTGTAAAGTTTTCAATATTTTTACCATTTAAAAAATATTGTCCTGATGTGACTGTATCTATACACCCTATTATATTTAACATAGTAGATTTACCAACTCCCGATGGGCCTGTAATAGCAATAAAATCGCCCTCATTTACGCAGAAATCAATATTATTCAACGGAATAATTTTTCTGTTTTTCCCGTCGTTATATTCTTTTTTTACATTTTTAAGTTCAATTATCATAATTATCTCCATTCTGTACTAATTTATCATGGCAAAAATGTATTTGATACAACTCTACACTTCCTTTGTAATTAAATTAATAATTTTCTCACGTTTCCAACATGCTCCAATTATTAATGTACATATAATATACAACAAAATTACTAACAAAAACACAGCCAGCACTGCTGTAACACTTAGCTCTCCATCTAAAATCCCTCTGCTTACGAGATAAATTGCAACAGATTCTCCTACTAAAGAACCCACTATTACCGACATCAAGCTATTAAGCCTTAATAATAACAACGTGCTAATATAATTTGCTCCTGTAAGCAGCATTATTCCAAATTCCCTTCTCCTTCTAATAACAGATATATATATGCTTCCTAGAAAAACAGACAACCCAACTACAAGTCCCGAAATAGTAAATACCTTTTTCTGGTTTTTTTCATATGTAACATACTCTGTATTTCTGCCTATAATAGTCCTTCCCTCATAAACTTCCCCTATATTCAAAAAATCTTCGCTTAATTCTGCAAACAACTCTGTCTTATCATATTGAGGATTTATTTCCAGCATAAATATCCAAGGTTCCGCATTTCCACAGCTAAATGACTTATCTATTGTTATAATCGCATTTCTGTCATATAACTCATCATCTAAATCAACCATCAGTAAATCATAGAGCACATCCCCTGTACCAGTTGGATAAAAAATTATATCGCTGTTAAGAACACCACATATAATTTTATTTTTCTCCGCATATTTACCATTTTCATCATAACTTCCTAATGTAATTGTGTCTCCTATATCATATCTCTCACCAAGTGATTTCGATATAATAACTTCGTTATCGTTACTGATTGCTCTTCCCCGTTCAAAATTATAAGAAATATGTTCCATTATAAATTCATCATAGATATATCCTTCATAATAATTCTCACCTTCATACATACCCACACGCTCAACAAAATGTACTGTTCCATATTTTCGTACAATTTGCTTTACATCTTTATATGTATATTCACCATTTTCTACCGTAATAAAATAAGTATCGGAAAATTTATCAAGCAAACCAATATGTTTTTTCATCTGTTTTATATTAAAAATAAAAAATAAACCAACAAACGACAACACAACTGTAAATATAAATATTCTAATATTTTCTCTTTTATCTATTAAAAAACTTTTTAGTACATAATTTATCTTTTTCAAAATTTTCTCCACCATTATCCTAATTTCATTAAAGCTTCCGTTCCATTACACTTATTGTATTACTCAAAGTAACTCTTACATATATAAATGCTTCGATTATATAACTAAACATAAATACAGCAAATGTAATAAAATAGGCAGTTATTGATATTTTATCAAAATTAAAATCAATAATTTGTAAAAGCAAATTACTTAATATACTTCCAGCTATGAAACTCAGTAAGCCTGCTACAACGGCTTGTCCGATATACATCCTGCTTATATCTCCTCTTTCAGCCCCACATCTCAAAAAGACTGCTATATCACTTTTTTGCATATGTATAATTATTTCTACAAAAACAAGAGCCGAATACAGAGAAAACAAAAGTAAAATAATACAAATAATAATTGTATTTTTTACGGATTCAAATCCGCTCTCTAAAAATTCTTCTAAATATTCAGCCTCATAATCTTCTGCATATTTACTTATAACATCCTCTGCTATATCTCCATTTTTCTCATACAAGGTTACTTCTATTGCATTTGAAGAAGAAACATATTTCATATAATCCTCTGCAGAAATCAAATAATCACAAAAATAACTTCCAATATGTATAGCTCCCTCTCCGGTACATTTAAAATTCTCATCATTAAAGAGTAATTCAGACATACCGATATCTGAAATATAGCTTTTTTGTGTATTATCAAATTCTCCAAAAGACAAATATTTATTTCTTTCAGCATTCTCTTCTTCGCTAAAAAGCAAAAATGATGATACATAGTAATCATTAAACATCTCATACTCTTCAGGATTTGAAGCCACCATAAATTCCCCCAAGCCTATATCCTGATTTGTTAAATCAATTAATATATCCTCTATAACCTCATTATCAACAGGACTATCAAAGTAAAAAGAATAATAATATCTGCCTTCAGTATTTTCAGTACTTTCGTCACAAAAAAATTGTATCAAAAATATATTTGAACAAACTATTAAACTTAATACCACCAAATAAACTGCTGTTATAACTTTATTATATCTGACCCAACCCAATGCAAATTTTATTTTTTCTATCATTTTAACCTAACCTTTTATCACCCTCAGTGATTTTTTACAAAATCACTGAGGGCTCGTTTGTCATTTTATATTAATTACTCAGTCTTCCATTTGCTTGTATAATAACAGTACTTTTCATAATCATAATTGCCTTTTTCTAATGAATCAACCTGACACGATACACAATAACAATCTTTGGTCTTACATCTTGCTGACACCTTATACTTATCGGCTTCCTTAGTATTTAAAGTAAGTTTCTTAACTTTGCCTTTATTATACTCTGTATATGCCGGAGCTCCTTCTACAGCTCCCTTTGCCAGGGAATCATATGTCTTTGATACTGTCTTAGACTTTTTTGAACTAGATTTTACATATAATGTTGCTGTTACCTTTGACGCATTTGGTTTTTTCTTATGATATGTACAAAAGTCTATATATAAAATACCATGGTCATGTACAAACGGATTATATTGCCCTTTTTTTACATCAACTGCAGGTATTGTTGTATGTTTTGAAGCCGCCTGTGACGTAATAGCAAACATTAAGATAATGCAACAAGACATTAATGTAACCAACAACTTGATTTTTTTTGAATACTTTTTATTATTTTTTTCATAATTCTTTAGATTCATATTTTATTCCTTTCATAATTAGAATTTTTTAGGCGTTTGCGAAACACCAAAATCCGTATAAATACAAGATTCTTTTGTTACAAAATAAGACAGCTTTCTTTAACAGATATTTTTCAATATTGCCAAAATAAATTCGATAATGACAAATATGAGTTCCTTGAACTTCTCGAACAGACCATTGACCTTGATGAAATTGTCCCGATGTCTCTCATTTCCCATTTTCACGCTGCCACCGTCAGCCCCCGCAAGCACCAGCTCTATCCAATACTGAGGGTCTTGTTTTTACAGCTCATTTTATCGATTCCAACTGTTTCTCTTTTGATTATTTTCCTGAAATACGCTCAGGAATTACAAGACTTCTGTGGGTTTGATGTTGTCCCGGACATTTCCCTGTTGATGAAACGGAAAGGAAGCAAATCTCATTTGCGCTGCAGCCTTCCGACCATAAAGTTTGTCTGCAAAAAAATGAAATGGAAATACGACAAAACAACAAAGAAGTCTAAACGTGTCTGCCACTATGATAATCCTTGTACCGCATCTTCCTATGGAAGAATGATTTACATTTATCCGGAATAAAATCTATGTGCTTACCCGGGAACAATCCGTAGCACAGATGAATGGAACAACACCTATAAAATACATGTAAATGTTGAAAAATCCATCAATCATTTCAAAAACAGTTTTTGTGTTGTGGGGTGGAAAACTTCAAATGAAAAAACGCTTCATGCCGATTTACTGCTTGCCAGAATCACCCAGCTGATCACCAATAGTTGCAGATAAATCCAAAAACATGAATATCTGCTAAGTTTGAAACCTTTGATTACTTAAATAAGTTTTTTTAATAAGTCTTACCACTGTTAAGGGTATTCCTTCTATCAGCGCACCCATTTTTCAGCCAGTATCTGAGTCTTACCCTTCCTGTTAGCTGTTTCCATCTTAAAAATCCTGCTATATAGGATTTTCAACTCGTTGAAATCAATCTTACGAACCCGCTTCGCAATTACCTAGTAGAATTTTTGATTATTTAATTTGCCGATCGACATTGATAATTATATGCAAAAAAAGTATATAAATCAAGCATATTTCACAATTTATTATTATATATAATTTACAATCTTTTTTATCTACTATTACGAATAGTTAAATTTATATAATAATAAAATATAAAACAAATTCCGATATTCTATTTAAAATAATTATATAAAAAGGAACACAAAGGCTAACCATAGTCTCCGTGTTCCCATATTTTAATATTCTTCATATCCGAGGCAAATCAGATACTCAGCTGACATTAATCATCTATGTACTTATTCAACGTATCTACTACATCATTCAGATTGTATGGTTTTGCAATATAATCATCCAGCTTGTTCTCAAGGATTCTCTCCTTATCACCGAACATAGCTCTTGCTGTTACTGCAATAATAGGAAGTCTCTTTCTCTTCTCCCTCTTCTCAATCTCACGAATCTCCTGAGTGGCTGCTATACCATCCATTACAGGCATCTGGACATCGAAAAGTGCGGCATCATATATCTTCTGCTTAAACAGCTCTACAGCCTTCTGTCCATTTTCTGCTATGTCATATGAAAATCCTGCCATACCAAGCAGCTTTCCAATAACCTGCTGATTAACAGGTTCATCCTCAGCAACAAGAATTCTCGCCTTGCTATGTGCATTAATTGAAAATACTGCAGGGTCTTCTTTTTCCTTAACTAAATCATCTGCTGTATCCGCTGCCTTAACAATCTTCATAGGAACCTCAACAATAAATGTTGAACCAATATCCTCTTTACTCTGAACCTGTATATTACCGCCCATAAGCTCAACTATTTGCTTTGTAATAACAAGTCCGAGTCCTGAACCGCCGTACTTTCTGGTATCAGAAGCATCCACCTGGCTAAATCTGATGAACAGCTTGCTCATATTTGCCTCTGAAATTCCAATACCTGTATCTGCAACGGCAATACGAATCTTAATCTTATTTTCGTTTCCGTCTTCCATATCCATAGAAGCAATCTTAACTCTTACACTGCCTTCAGATGTAAACTTTATAGCGTTTGAAAGGAGACAGTTAAGAACCTGCTGAACTCTTTGTCCGTCACCTTTAACAAGCTTAGGAATATTGTTACCAAATGAACAGTCAAGCTGTAAGCCTTTGTTCGTAGCAATCGGAATCTGCGCTGCAACGGTATCTTCAATCGCTTCCTTGATATCAAATATCTCTTCTTTAATCTTATACTTTCCTGCCTCAAGCTTACTGATATCAAGAATATCATTAATCAGTCTTAAAAGCGTATCTGCACAGTTCTTTGCTGTAACAAGATTATCTCTGTAATCAGCCTGAAGATCCTCTGCCATAAGAGTGAGCTGAAGCATACCGAGAATACCGTTAATAGGTGTTCTAATCTCGTGGCTCATATTTGCAAGGAACTCTGCCTGAGTCTTATATGCCGCATTTGCATCAACGATAGCCTTGCTAAGCTTATTCTCTGTTTCCTTCTGTTCCGTTACATCAATAACAACCATGTTTATGTAATCAGCCTCAGACATATACATAACTGTATTAAATACCTTCTGGAGCGACTCCATGGTAATCTCAACATCCATCAGGTCACCCTCTTTGGTTCCCGAATTATTATATGCCTTAAACCATGCATTGATATCCTGAAGAACCTCTATCTTACTCTCCCCAAGAATCTTATCTGCATAATCACTGACATCCAGCTTAAAATATTCTCCAAATATATCATTTGCATCAACTATCTGGTAGCCTGTGCCGTTTATAGGGTCATTAATTATCTTCGCCTGTGCAAAACCAATAGGAAGATTCATAAAAAGCTTTTTATATTTGTCAACCTTTCCTGAAGAACCGCTGCCTCCGGTTCCACAAAATGTAAACATTACAACAAATGTAACTCCGGCTGCAAGGATACCAAATATCAAAGCTCCCGCACCCACATTAGCTACACCTAAGATACCGGCAACAAGCGCCAATGCTGCTGCAACTATAGCCAGTGGTTTCCAACCAATACTTCTTATTTTGTCCATTGATGCACCTTCCATTCTTTTATTTATATTTCACGCCTGATACATGTCAGCCACCGTATCAAATCATATAGATACATTATATTATAAATATTTATTGAGGTCAACGATACGACGGTATTTTATACCTGATTTTTAACAAAATATAACCTCTGCTTTGTACAGATTAGCCTATGACTTTTTTCTTTTTTCCCCTGAGTGCCATCAAAAGTGCCATAACAATCCAACCAAATACGGTTATTAAAATGCCAAGCTTCAGCCCCGGTGGAAAATATTTAAATTCAATGGTGTGGCTGCCAGCTTCAAGAGGAACAGCTATAAACGCATTTGCAACGGTCTTGATCTCCGTCTCTTTACCGTCTACAAGAACAGTCCACCCTCTATCATATGGAATAGAGGTGAACATCAGGCCCGCTTCTTCAAGGTTAATCGTCCCTTTCACATACCCATCCTCGAATACACTCGTATTCATCTGCTTTTCAGACAATATATTATATGCCTGTTCAAACGCATTCCAGTTGAAGGTTGCAACGGCAAGTCTTGCCGTACCGCTTTCAGTCTGTGTATCCCTAAAGCAGTATTCAACTGTGACCTTATCACCTTGTACCAGATGTCCGACATGATATGTCTGATTCTGGAGTCTTTCATAATTTTCCTCAACATCATTTATATATATTCTGATCTTGTTTATTCCATTGCTGTTCGCAATAATATAGATATCATTACGTTCCTCTGTTATCGTAAAGTCCAGCTTAAAATTACAGGTACCGGATTCGGTCTTCTTGTATGAATACCACTCACTTAAACTACCGTTATGGGTTACCTCGCAATTTGAACTTACGGGAACAACCTCAGGATAAAGCTGACTGAACACGCCAGCTATCCCCGTAGCCTTTTCAACAAATGCATTCACACTGTCAAACATATTGTTTCCTGATTTATCCCAGTCAAGCAGCTCCTCCTTTACCATATAACCGGTACTAAGGGCATACTGGTTCTGGTATATGTCTATTCCCTCTACCGTTCCAATCAAATCCAAATCATATGGATTATATTCATTCTGACGTCTAAACAAATATCTGATATCTAGTACAGCCATGGACACAGGGTTCGCACCATCAAACAAAAATTCATTTGCTCCCGTATAAAATCCCAAGCCATGCATGGCATTTACCAAGTCAGCGGATACAGTTGAACCGAAAAGACTCACACTCTTTATATTGTAGTATATGGATTCATCCACAACCGTTGTATTTACAAATTCCATTCTGTATTCCTTGTCCTTCACGTCAAGGGAATCTATTGCTTCAAACAGCGCCTCTTCTTCTCCAAAATACTGACTGATATCTACATAACCATTGCTGTCATATCCGTGAGCACCGTTAAGCACCGTCTCTGTCAGACAGACACCCACAAGGACAACCGTAATAATCTTTACAGTGATACCCTTTGTAAGCTTAAGAGCAATAAATGCTGCCCCATAAATAGCAAGGAAAAGCTCCGTATAGAACATCGCATGATTTTCCAGAGAAAATTCTCTGCTGCATACAATGATAAATCCAAAGCCCATAGCTATAGAAAACAATATTCCTGGCAATTCCATTTTATCTATCTTATGAAGCGCCTCACAGCTTAATGCCAGAAGCACAAATATAAACAGGAATGAAAATCTGTTCGGAATACCATACTGGTCATGGAGTCCATGCCATATATAATTAAGCAGCTGATTATTAAAGCTTACCATTAAAAATACAATCAGCAATACATTACGTATTTTATCCCACAGCTTTATCTTGGTGTTAAATAGATACATAAATATAAGTATCATGCAAATACTGCCACAATACAGATTCACACCACCATCGAACTGCTGACTTTTTATCGGAGGAGTAAGATAAAACATCTGTTTTATCATGTCCCATATACTTCCATACCAGCTTGCCTCAGGAAATATCCTCTTGGCAGAAGCAGTTGTATTCAGTCCCAGATATGCCGGAATCAAAATAAATGATGACATGGCAGCAGCCAATATCGATGCTCCTGCAAATCTCAAACCATTGATAAAGAACTTCTTCACACCATGATGATTAGTAAGGAAAAACTGGAGCACAAGGAATATGCATATCATAAAGCATATATAATAGTTACAGAGTAATCCATAGAACAGGGACAACGTATAAAGCTTTATGTCCCCCTCTTCAACCAGCTTGTCATACCCCTTCATAATAAGCGGAAGAATCATAATACAATCCATCCACATAAGGTTCCATGAATATCCAATCACATAATTACTAAGCGCATATGCAACTGAAAATATAATAATACAAAGACTATGTTTATCCTTAAACTTATTTGCCGCATAACTGGCAAATGTCAGTCCTGATATCGCAATTTTCAGTCCAATAAGGAGGCACATTGCAATATAGATATGTGACTTTCCGAATATGACCACTATAAAATTCAGAGGGCACGCCATGTAATATGCTATAATCGCAAAAAAATTACTTCCAAGTCCGATATTCCATGTATAGAAAAGACTGCCCTCATTTTTCAGCTTGTCATAAAAATCAGAGAAAAACGGTAAATACTGATGAAGGCTGTCAACCATTGTAAGACTATTTCCGCCAAATGGCCCTATTTTCTCAGCTATCCATACCCCAAGAAGGAAAATAGCAGGAATGATAAAGGATAATATAAATACATAATTTTCCTTTGTGAAATTCCTGATAGAAAAAGAATCCTTATTTTCTTTAAATATAAAGCATTTGCTGAATATGTAATTAATTACCATAACAATAATCTGTATCAGCAGCTTGGATACAAATTCATTATACCTGAAAGAATCACATAACAAATTTGTTCCTACAACTTCTACAAGCATGGCAAATAAACGCATACCTATAAATGAGCAGAATTCTCTTAATATAATCCATAAACTCTTTTTTTCACTAATAAATACAAAAAACTTATTCACAAAGAACGCAAATAGAATAGACAATGAAATTGCTATTGTACTTACTACGCTTCGGGATAAGTCTGTAACCAATCTTAATATAAAAAATGAAATAAGATTTACCGCGGTGGTGCAAGCACCAGCCACGATATATCTTACGATTTCTTTATGCAATAAATTTTTTATTTTATCCATTATTTAAACCTGATTCTTATTTCAAAGTTGCTAATAAGTATATAAGAGGTGAATTCCAATATACAGTAACCTCATTACATGAAAAGCTCTGCTCATTGTCCACGTAACAACGCTCAGGATGCATTTCTGCAAGGACTGCCTTTGCATATGGATCCTCTAAATTACTATTTGCTCCACCTACCAACATACCAGGCATTGACTCCCCAAGCACCTGAGATGGTCTGTGATGTGTATGAAGCGGTGATAAATCACCATATCCTGTTACATAGCAATAGCCAACCGCATTTCTTCCAAGGATATAATCAAGCTGATACTTTGCAGGCTCAAGATATGAAATATCTTCGGTTACATGATATGCCATAACAAGAAGCATACCGTTGTTTGCCACAGACATATTACTTCCCCACGGATATGTCATTCCAAGTGAAGAACCATATGCATCTTCCGAAATAGCTGATTTAAGAGAATCAGCCTCTTTAATAAGCAATGCTTCCATATCCTTGTTATCATCTACATACATACAGTAATCATATAATCCATAAAGACCTACATCGGCCCAGCCAAGGCCACACTTTATACTACTGATGTCTTCCATGGCTGTATTTATATAATCTTTGTATGTATCTTCATTTGTAGCAATATATAACTCTACTGCTGCCCAGAGATATTCATCCTCGTCATAGTTATCAGGATATTCCCCTGTTTCAATACTCTCAGGATTTGTAAAGCCTGCATCTCCTTGATGTTCCTCAAGATATGTCCACGCATTTCTTGCTGCGGCAAGACATTCAGCCGCAAAATCCTTATCATATTCATTGTACAAAACTGCTGCCTTTGCCATAACTGCCGCAAAATCACCTGTTGCCGTATTTGAAATAGGCGAAATAATAAGCGGGTCCGTCTCCTCTTCAGGTATGACTGTATCCGGGAATACGGCACATGTTACCTTATGGTATACACCACCGCTTTCAGCATCCTGCATCTTAAGCATCCATTCCAGCTCATATCTTGCCTCATCCAATAAATCAGGCACCTTATTTCCACTTTCAGGAATTCCTAAATCATCTGACAATGCTGCTTCCGAATCCTCAACCGCAAGGAATAAATCAGCTACTGTTTTAGCCCCTGACACGACATAACGGCCATAATCACCTGCATCATGCCATCCGCCTGATACATCAAGAGCTTTTTCGGTACCCCATACAACTGCTGTTTCATTGTGACACACACCATGTGCAAAATCACCGGCTATCGCCTTTTCAGTTGCCACTCCGCATCTCTGCTTATAGAGCATCAGTACGGTATCTTTGTATAAATCATCATATATGTTATCCTTTATTTCAAATTCATATGATTCCAAACCTGTGTCAGTTACCACCTTATAGGTTCCGTCTGTAACCAGCTCGCTGAAATCAGCAATCTTATAATCTTCAAAAGCTGCACTGTCGAATTTACTGTTTGACAACTCTCCATGATATACGCTTTCACCTGAAGCTGTATCAATAACATCAAAGCTTGTTGCATCCTTTGAAGAAACTGTAGCCTTCTTATAATCAGAAGCCTTATAACCTAACTGGTTTACTTTTACAGGTACCGGTTCCGGAATGGACTCTAGCTTCTGTACATTTGAGGTATCTACAGCCTCAAGAAGAATATTATCAATATAAATATTATGCTCACCCGTATTTGCTTCCATTCCTTCAAGCAATCCCAAATTAAAGCACATCCTCGGTGCAGGATCGGAAGCCTCCTCCATCGTAAACTTCGCAGAAATATGCTGGGTTTCAGGGCCTATATCTATATTATCCATTGCATAGGCATGATAGTCACCACCATTTATCTGAAGTCTCCATTGCAATTTACGCTCTATGTCACAATGAACATCAAATGAATATTCATATACACAGCCTTCATACAATGCAAAGCCATCATAATAAATCTGATTTGCATGCTCTACCATACCGATATTGGTGATATGTATTCCCATCTCTCCATCTACGGCTTCCAAGGTACATCCACCGCCGTTTATATAGGAATAACAATCATCAACACCTTCATCAAAATTCAAATCGATAACCCTGTCTCCGTCAGAGACACCTTCTTCCTCGGCAGCTTCCTCGGTTGTAGTCTCCGTTTCAGTTTCCGATACCTCCGCTTCTGTTGTAGTATCCTCAGTTGTCACTGACTCTGTTGTATTATCAGTCTTTTCTTTGCCGCATCCGGCAAACATTGTACTGGCCATAGCAGCCACCAGACATGCCGCTATCACTTTCTTAAACTTCATCATAACTCTCCTCCATATAATTTATAACATCCTGAAATTTCATCGGTCCGCCGAATATATCCAGTGCACTACCTATCGTTATATCCAGCTTGTTCTTACCTATCTCTTTAAGAATATCCAAGTCCGCAAATGAAGAAACTCCTCCGGCATATGTCATAGGAATTCTGCCCCATCTGCCAAGAATATCTACAATGTTCTTTTCTATACCCGAAATTTTACCTTCCACATCCACGGCATGTATAAGGTATTCCGCACAGCTTTCTGCCAGCAAGGCAAGTGTTTCCTCGTTCACTTTAACATTTGTATATCTCTGCCATCTGTCCGTTACAATATAGTAACCGTCATTCTTCCACCTGCAGCTTAAATCCAACACCAGATGTTCTCTGCCCACAGCACTGACAAGGTCTTTCAGATTGTCTATATTGATTTCACCATCCTTAAATACAAATGACGTAACGATAACATGAGAAGCACCCATATCAATAAAACGCTCTGCATTATCAGCAGTTATCCCCCCGCCTATCTGAAGTCCGTTTTTATATGTACGAAGTGCCTGCTCTGCCTGATACACATCCTGCTCGTAAAACTCACTACCCACAGGATTCAGCAAAATAACATGTCCACCCTGAAGTCCGTTTCTCTTATATAAGTCTGCAAAAAAAGCTCCGTCCTCCAAAGACACATAATTTTCCTGCGCTTTATCGTCCGCATCTGCAAGGCTTCCCCCCACAATCTGCTTGACCCTTCCATTATGAATGTCAATACACGGTCTGAATTTCATATTCACGCCTCCAAGTAAACCTTTTTTCATTTTACCACATAACTTTAAATAAGCCAACCTAAAGTTATTGCTTGTTTATGTCAAGTAATCGTTGGCAACTTTCTCTTTGTTTTTCTCAATGATATTTGACCTG
>CAZATW010000051.1:0-19341 GCA_964488185.1 uncultured Coprococcus sp.
TCAGCTAACGCTGACACGAATCCCGCGCCAAGACTCGCGAGCGAGTCTTGAATAAAAAGGCTTTATAGAAGTAGCTGTCAGGTGGTTGACTTAAAAATGTAATAAGAGTAATATTGCAATGTGTGTGCATTTGTACATAATACTTATGGAGGTCAGATATGATTAAGATAGGAATTATAGGCTCTACAGGATATGCGGGCCAGGAAATTGTAAGAATACTTCTTGGACATCAGGAAGCGGAGATTGTTTGGTATGGTTCAAGAAGTTTTATCGATAAGAAATATTATCAAGTCTACGGCAATATGTTTCAAATCGTTGATGCGAAATGTATGGATGATAATATGGAGGAGCTGGCAAATCAGGTAGATGTTATTTTTACGGCAACTCCTCAAGGACTTTGTGCATCCCTAGTGAATGATGATATACTTTCAAAGACTAAGATTATTGATTTGAGTGCTGATTTTCGTATAAAGGATGTGTCTGTATATGAGAAATGGTACAATTTAGAGCATAAAAGTCCACAGTACATAGACGAGGCAGTGTATGGGCTTTGTGAAATTAACAGGGAGGATATAAAGAATTGCCGCCTTTTGGCTAATCCGGGCTGTTATACAACCTGCTCGATTCTTTCATTATATCCGCTTGTAAAAGAAGGCATTGTGGATGCAAATTCAATTATCGTGGATGCAAAGTCAGGAACCTCAGGTGCAGGGCGTGGTGCAAAGATAGAAAACCTCTACTGCGAGGTAAATGAGAGTATCAAGGCATACGGAGTTTTAACTCATAGACATACACCTGAAATCGAGGAACAGCTTGGCTATGCCAATGGAAACCCTATCAATATTATTTTTACACCACATCTTGTTCCGATGAACAGAGGGATACTTGTGACGGCTTATGCCAATCTTGCAAAGCCGGTGGATTATGATACCGTAAGGGCGGCCTATGATAAATATTATGAGAATGAAAGGTTTGTTCGTGTTCTGGATCAGGATGTATGTCCTGAAACAAGATGGGTCGAAGGCAGCAATTATGTAGATGTCAACTTTAAAATTGATGAAAGAACAAACAGAATAGTCGTAATGGGAGCGCTCGACAATCTTGTTAAGGGAGCAGCAGGACAGGCTGTTCAGAATATGAATATTATGTTTGGTTTTCATGAGGATGAAGGACTAAGGATGGCACCGCTGTTTCCATAGCGCATGAAAGCATTTATGATGTAAAAAGCTGATTTTGGCAAGGATTCCAAAGCAGGTTTGGACATAGAGGTGATTGATATGAAAATAATACCTGGTGGAGTTACGTCACCTGCAGGGTTTAAAGCAGCAGGACTTCATGTGGGTATCAGAAAAAATAAAATGAAGAAGGACATGGCCATGCTGTTGAGTGATGTTCCTGCAAATGTAGCAGGAGCATTTACATTAAATGCAGTACAGGCAGCTCCTGTTATATGGGATAAGAAGCTGGTTGAAGAAACCGGGAAATGTCAGGTGCTTGTTGTAAACAGTGGAGTGGCAAATACCTGTACAGGACAGGAAGGCTTTCAGGATGTTGCAGCCTTGGCAGCGCATACGGGAGCAGCTCTTGGCATCGATAAAGAATTGGTAGCAGTTGCATCCACAGGGGTTATCGGATTGAGACTTCCTATGAAGACCGTATTCGCAGGAATTGATATGCTGATACCGGAGCTGGATTCTGATATTGATTCAGGAAGTAACGCTGCAGATGCGATTCTGACAACGGACCTTTATAAGAAGGAAATTGCCGTTACGCTTGAGATAAAAGGGAAACAGGTAACGATAGGCGGTATGTGCAAGGGTTCAGGTATGATTAATCCGAATCTTGGCACGGTGCTGAGCTTTATTACAACAGACCTTAATATAAGTACGGCGCTGCTTAATAAGGTTCTTAAGAAGGATGTGCTTGATACATACAATATGGTATCTGTTGACGGGGATATGTCTACAAATGATACGGTTATGATATTTGCCAACGGAATGGCTGGCAATGAAGAGCTGACAGAGGACGATGAGGATTTTGAGGCCTTTGTAGAAGCAATCCGATATATCAATACATCATTTGTTAAAAAAATTGCATCTGATGGAGAGGGAGCCACCAAGATGGTTCAGGTGGATATAGCCGGTATGTCTGATAAAGATTCAGCCAGAAAGCTGGCAAAGGCGATTGTTTCCTCGAATCTGGTAAAATGTGCCATGTACGGTGAAGACGCCAACTGGGGCAGAATCGTATGTGCCATGGGACAAAGTGGTATATTATTTGACCCATATAATGTAGATATTATAATAGCCAGTGTTGCAGGGCGGCTGCGGATTGTACAAAATGGCATTACGACGGATTATGATGAGAAGGAGGCTACGAGAATATTATCTGAGAAACAGATCCGCCTGATAGCAGATATGAACATGGGAGAATTCGGGGCAACAGCGTGGGGCTGTGATTTGACATATGATTATATAAAAATAAATGCCGATTATAGAAAGTAGATAGTATACCGGAATTGGAGATAAATCAGAAATATAATTTGCAAATAAAGCGTAATATGTACATGATTGATATGTAGCATACCACATAAAATATTGAGATAGAAAGGAATTGTAAAAATGGTAAAAGGTGATTATACAGTAGAGCAGGTAATTGAAAAGGCGCAGACCCTTATAGAAGCATTGCCATATATTCAGAAGTTTCAGGGGCAGATAGTCGTCGTAAAGTATGGTGGTAGTGCCATGCTTGATGAGGAGCTTAAGTATAATGTAATTAAGGATGTTGCGCTTCTTAAGCTGGTGGGTATGAAGCCGGTTATCGTACATGGTGGCGGCAAGGAAATTAGTAAATGGGTTGAAAAGGTAGGCAAAGAGACAGAATTTATCAATGGACTTCGTGTTACTGATGAGGAAACAATGGAAATCGCGGAAATGGTTTTGTCAAAGGTCAATAAGAGCCTTGTCAGCATGATGCAAAAGGTTGGTCTTAAGGCCGTTGGTATCAGCGGCAAAGACGGTGGTATGTTTACTGTTCAAAAGAAATTCCCGGGTGGGAAGGATATAGGCTATGTAGGTGAGGTTATAAATGTAGATGTAACGATTCTTAATTCACTGATAGAATCAGGGTTTATTCCTGTTATTGCACCTATAGGTGTTGATGAAAGCTATGACAGCTATAATATCAATGCGGATGATGCTGCATGCGCTGTAGCAACCTCACTTAATGCGGAGAAGCTGGTATTTCTTACAGATATTGAAGGTGTATTTATAGATCCGACAGATAAGTCTACTCTTATATCTGAAATGGATATCAATGAGGCAAAGGAGATAATTGACAATGGCGTTGTTGGAGGTGGAATGCTTCCAAAGCTGAACAACTGTATAGCGGCTATGGAAAATGGTGTATCACGCGTCCATATTCTGGACGGACGTCTCCAGCATTGTCTGTTGCTTGAGTTCTTTACTCAAAAGGGTATTGGAACCGCTATTTTAAAGGAACCGCTGTTTTAAAGAGAGAGCTGCCGTGAAGGTGGCTTTTTTCTTTATGTAATATACTTGTAAAAATTCAATAGACAGATACTTTAAATCTTAATGTTTTATTAAATCGTATTAATTTTAAAATAATATTATTGTAAATCTTTTAACAATTCGCTAAAATAACTATGTATGTTTCTATGCCTCTAAAGAAATGGAGGTATGGTATTGAAATCTTTAAAGGACACAATATTAAAAAAGTGCATATGTTTTATATTTGTAGTAGGCTTATTGCTCTCTGATGGATGTAGCAGAGAAAGTCTGGTGCTTAAAGAGCGTGATGCGGATTTGGCAGTGGATGATAGTTACAGTTCAGAAGATATAGATAAAATGGTAAATGCAGATATAGAAGCTGCTGACAAAGCAGAAAGCAGCAGTAAGGGAGATGCCGACATAGAAAATATCAGTGAAGCGGAGCTGCCTAAGGTTACTGTGTTTGTATGCGGTGCAGTCAAGAACGAGGGTGTCTACGAGCTTCCGGACGGAGCAAGGGTAGATGATGCTCTTGCGGCTTCTGGGGGATTTGTGGAAGGCGCTGATACGGCTGCTGTAAACAGGGCGGACATATTATACGACGGACAACAAATCTATTTTCCATATGAAGGAGAACAATACGATTTCAATTATACGGTGCAGGAGGATAATGACCTTGTCGATATCAACCATGCAGATAAAGAAACCCTTATGACGCTTTCGGGCATCGGCGAGTCAAAGGCGGAAAGTATTATCGAGTATAGAGAAACGATTGGGAGCTTTGAGAATAAAGAAGATATAAAAAATGTGAGCGGTATAGGTGACAG
Organism: uncultured Coprococcus sp.; assembly: GCA_964488185.1. Classification (GTDB taxonomy): domain Bacteria; phylum Bacillota; class Clostridia; order Lachnospirales; family Lachnospiraceae; genus Coprococcus. The sequence continues at coordinate 4,337 of CAZATW010000051.1, forward strand.
TATTTACCTGAAAATAGAGGAATATATTACTGTAGGTAGATAATAAGAATAGGAAGAGGTGCATATATGAAAAGGGTACTTGTAGTAGATGATGAAAAATCAATCGTTAAGGGTTTGAAATTCAGTCTTGAACAGGACGACATGGAGGTTGATACGGCCTATGACGGCGGGGAGGCCTTTGAAAAAATAAAGAATAACCATTATGATATCGTTTTGCTTGATATCATGCTTCCTGTATATACAGGTACAGAGGTGTGCCAGATGGTAAGAGAATTTTCAAATGTGCCTATTATTATGCTGACCGCAAAGGGCGATGATATGGACAAAATCATGGGACTTGAGTATGGTGCTGATGATTATATTACAAAGCCGTTTAATATACTTGAGGTAAAAGCCAGAATGAAGGCTATCTTAAGAAGAAGCAATAAAAAGCCGGTTGCTGTAACACCGGCAAATATCATGGAAATAAATGGAATGAAGGTAGAACTGGATAGCCGAAGGGTATTTGTTCAGGGGAAGGAATTAAATCTTACTGCAAAAGAATTCGATTTGTTGGAGCTTCTTATGGCACATCCGAATAAGGTATATTCCAGAAATGAACTGCTTGATACCATATGGGGAAGCACATATCCCGGAGATGCAAGAACCGTTGATGTTCATGTAAGAAGACTGAGAGAAAAAATAGAGGCAAATCCGGGAGAACCTGTTTATATTCATACAAAATGGGGCGTAGGATACTTCTTTAAAGGATAATTTGAAAATCATCTTATCATTGGTGATTAAAGTAAAAACAATAGCCGGGATATTATATTTATGAAGGAAACATCTAATAGCGAAGAGTTAAAAATACAATCAAATAACAATACGGGCAAGAAAATGCGTATAAGTCAGCAGGCGGTTATTTTTGTAATTATAACGATATGTGTTGCGGCTATATCACTGGTTATATCGTATGCCATGACGACATCTGTTGCGTCAAAGAATAATAAGGATTTTGAAGAGGGCATAAAAAATAAATCAGAATATATAATATATGCGGTAAATAGTTATCATACAACTCAAAGTAATCTTGATGAAGCTAAGGATATGGTTGATGCGATTGCTTTTTCTCTGCCGGGCAGAGTTATGCTGATAGATGTTGGCTACGAGGTGGTAGTTGATTCTTATAATAAAGATACGGGAAGATATATAATAGACAGGGATATTAAGGCAATTATGAATGGCGAAGTATCAGATGTCAGTTATATTATTGATAACCAATATCAGTATATTTTTCCGATCATTAATAATGAAGGCTATATAGATACTGTAGCTGTTATTGCTGCCAGAATGGATGCGGTAAATGAACTGAATGAGCATATGATGCAGAGAGCACATATACTTGTCATTATGTTTGTTATCATCGGTGGATTATTGGGATATCTGATAGCTTATCTATCCGTAAGGGATATTAAAAGGGTAAAGCGTAAAATCGGAACAATTAAGGATGGCGTGCTGGAGCATATTGAGGATGAAGGATTATTTTCTGAGGCAGGGGCATTAACCGATGACATCAATCATGTATTTACCAAGGCACAGCTTCTCGAAGAATCCCGTCAGGAATTTGTATCGAATGTATCACACGAACTGAAGACGCCTATAACTTCAATGAAGGTCTTATCGGAGTCCATACTGATGCAGGACAATGTACCGGCAGAAATGTATAGGGAGTTTATGAATGATATTGTTCAGGAAATAGACAGAGAGGCTCAGATAATAAGCGATTTGCTTACGCTTGTCAAAACGGACAAGGGCCCGGAAAGTCTTAATTTTGAAAATGTTGATATGAATGAGCTGATGGAAGTGATCTTAAAGAGACTGAAACCATTGGCAGAGAAGCGCAGTATAGAAATAACCTTTGAAAGTTTCCGTGAAGTGCAGGCAGATATAGATAAGGTTAAATTTACGCTTGCGATTTCTAATCTTATTGAAAATGGAATAAAGTATAATGTGGACGGTGGATGGATTAAGGTATCCCTTAATGCAGACTACAAGAATCTTTATATTAAGGTTGCCGACTCCGGAGTAGGAATACCGGAGGATTGTATTGAACATATTTTTGAAAGATTTTATCGTGTGGATAAAGCGAGAAGCCGTGATACAGGAGGAACAGGACTGGGGCTGGCTATTTCAAAAAATATTATTGTGATGCATAGAGGAACGGTAAACGTATATAGTGAGCCGGGAAAGGGAACAACATTTACTGTCAAGGTTCCTATGAATTATGTAGGAAATAAATAGGTATACGATATGATGAGTTATAGAAAAAACATTTTTTCTGTATTGCTTGCGCTGCTGCTGATTTGTCAGACCGGATGCGGCGGAAAGGATGATGCAGGCATGCAGAAAAAGGATAGAGACAATCGTTCAATAAACAATATGATAGCAATAGAATTATACTATGTGGATTCAGAGTGGAAGGACTATGTGCTGGAGGAATACAGTATAGACCAGCTGGCTTCGGCAGAGAGTATGATAGATAGTGTAATGATGAAATTGTTAGATGCAGACCAGACGAATTCAGCGTATACACCGGTACCTTCAGGAATGACATATCAGAGATATACATATGATGGAGACGGAACAGTTACGATTATATTTAATATGGATTATGAAAGTGTATCAACATATAATCAGCTTTTATGTAAGGCTGCATTTACCAATACGTTATGTCAGTTGGAGACCGTAAAATCCGTTACCTTTCAAATGATCAATCTTATTGACGAGGAAGATATTGTAAACGAGACATATAACGCTAAGAATTTTACGAGACTTAGAAATGTTCTTGATTCCGAATATACGGCAGTAATATATTATCCATATGAGGATGGAACAAGGCTGAAGTCTGAGCAGGTGGTTCTTGATATGTCGGTTAAGGAGCCGATAGAAGTACAGATAATGGACTGTTTGAAGAACGCCGAGAATTTGGGATATATGAATCCGTTTCCTAAGGAAACTCTTGTAAATAATATAACAATTCATGATGGAATATGCTATATAGATGTAAATGAAAAGTTTTTGGAAGGTAAGGAGGATGTAGCAGACAAGGTTATTCTATATTCAATTGTAAATTCGTTGGTAGGGATTGATTATATAGACGGGGTACGTTTTTCTGTCGAAGGAGATACTGAGTCTAAGGCTATGATGGGTGAAATGGATTTGTCTATCATCTATCGTGGGAATTATTTATTTACTGATTAAAGGAGGACGTTATTATAAAAAGACCGCTGTTTTGGATTGCTGTTGCGTTTGTGCTTGGAGAGGCATATGCCATAGTATATAATAGTGGTATCTGGGGAATCTGTATATTTATTATGGCTGTACTTTTATTGTCTTTTAAAAGAAAAATAAAAGGAACAGCCTTTCTTTTTTCTAAAATTCAGTATTTAGATATCTTGAAAATCGGGTTTATATGTATTCTGTTTGTTAGTGCAGGTTATCTTAATGTGCATACGACAGAAGCAAAGGAGAAGCTTGCGGATGGACTATTTTCAAATCAGCAGGACAAGGTTTGGTGTGTGGTTTCAGGGAAAATATCGGATATACAGCAGGGTGAAAACGTATATAGAGTTTACATGACGTGCAGCCAACTTAATACGGATGATGGAAGGGTACAATATAAAGGAAAAGTAAAAAGCTGTGCATATTTGAAGGATATAACAGAACTGAAGATAGGACAGACGCTTGCGATAGAGGGACAAGCGGGGATACCTGAACGGCCTGCTAATCCGGGACAGTTTGACGTAAGGGAATATTATAAAAACAAAGGAATTTATTTTCTGATTTATGACGGCAATATAATTCAAAAGAGTAAAAGCTATAACGAGCTTACGAATATGCTATACAAGCTTAGAAACAAAGCGGCGCAGATAATTGATAAAATCTTCGCTGCGTCTGATGCAGGATTGATAAAGGCAATGATTTTGGGAGAAAGGACAGATATGGATAAGAATATCAAACGCCTGTATCAAAGAAATGGTATCTCTCACATTCTTGCTATATCGGGTGTTAAGATGTTGTCTTTGGTATCCCCCAATACCTCGTGAAAGCCCGTAAAATGGGGCTTTGTGCGATTACATATCGCCAAAAAGTACATAATTTTTTTGAGAAAAAAGGGGTGAATATTGCCAGATTGTCCTTCTTGGCATAAAGGGGGTATCGGCAAAAAACACCTTTTAGCGAAAGTCAGAAACAATTTAGCAAAAGGGTAAACAAAATGGCAAAAGATACCATTTAGCAAAAGGAAGGAGCTGCTTATGGCATATAAGGAATATAGAAGATTGACGGTGACGGAGCAGTCAGGCTACAAGTACAAGCCTACTCCGACAATAAGGATACAAGGAGACTGGCTCACGGAGCTTGGATTCCAAATGGGAGATAAGGTCGATGTGAAGTGTGAGGACGGCCGATTGACCATTACAAAACAAAACGAGATATGGGCAGAGTCATGAAATGATAACGGACGAAGAACTGAATCTCATTGACAAGGACTATTTCAATGTATTACAGGCTGGTGGTTTTACCATCAGCCTCCAATCTAAAAACACCGGGCATTACTGGTTTCTCGTGGTCGAGGAATTCCCGACTTTCCGGCATTTCAAAGTTTCCCACAGGCACAATCGCACAGATGCATTCCACGCTCACAGAGATGCGCCGAATCTGAAAACGGCAATAGAGCGTATTAAGGCACATGACGAATTTCAGATACAGGGAAGGAAATTAAAGACAAAGATATAGCGAGGAAATTTCATAATCATACTTGATGTTGTTCGCATTGTGGAATATAATATCTCAATGAAAGGTGGCGGAATTATGGAATATTTAAGCGCAAGCCAAACTGCTGAACATTGGGGAATTTCACGAAGACGTGTACAGATTTTGTGTTCACAAGGAAGAATCCCCGGTGCTTTTAAAGTTGGGAAGGTATGGGTTGTTCCGAACGATGCTCCAAAACCTAAAGATATCAGGTTTAAGAAGAATAGAGAGAAATGAGGTAGCCTGTCAAATGTTAGAAATTGAGAAAATTTCAATGGACGCATTGGTGCATATAGCGAATATCACGGAATGCTGGCTTGATGTTATTGCGGAAGTAAGTAAAGGAATAGAGAAAGGCGGTGACGAATAATGGCAAATGATGCATTGTTGAATGCAAAGAAACAGCAAAACGATGAGTTTTATACTCTGTATGAGTATATTCAAAAAGAGGTTAACGCTTATCTTGAGTTTAATCCAGATACTTTCAGGGATAAAGTTGTCTTATGCCCTTGTGATGATCCGGAATGGAGCAATTTTACAAAGTTTTTTGCACAAAATTTTGAAATGCTGGGTTTGAAAAAACTTATTAGCACAAGCTATTCTATGGAGTCAAAAAAGGAAAAATATGAACAATATCACCAAATGACAGTGTTTGAAACGTTGTTCCCACAGTACAACGAGGAAAAATCCGTTTCAAAAGGAAAAATTTTTACTTTGACAAGAGATGTGAACAAATCTGGAAATATTGACTATGACGATTTGGAATGGCAGTATTTGGAGGGAAACGGGGATTTTCAATCTGATGAAGTAAAAGATTTGCGTGAGGAAGCGGACATTATAGTTACGAATCCGCCCTTTTCCTTGTTCCGTGATTTTGTCGCTTGGATTTTAGAAGCGGGAAAAAAGTTTTTGATTATAGGTCAGATAGGTATGGCGACTTACAAAGAGATATTCCCGGAAATCAAGAACAATCATATGTGGATAGGTGTTACTTGCAACAATGAAGATATGGTTTTTGAAGTCCCAGAGGGTGCAAATGTGAATCCGAAAGATCGCGACAAAGCTGCACGTATGGGTTATGTTGGTAATTATACTCGACAAGGCAACGCCTGTTGGTTTACTAACTTAGACCACGGGCGTAGACACGCGCCGTTGTCGTTGATGTCAATGGCAGATAATCTGCGATATAGCAAGCATAAAGACCTTGTAATAAGAGGTTTCTATCTTCAATATGATAATTTTGATGCCATTGATGTCCCATATATAGATGCTATCCCATCAGATTTTGATGGGATTATGGGTGTTCCATCTACATATTTAGATAGATATAATCCTGATCAATTTGAAATTTTAGGAATAGGTACAGGAGATAGTGCAAAAGAATTAGGCATAAAGAAAAATTATCGAGGGCGTACCGACTTGTCGTATACAAAAGATGGCATTCAATCATGTCCGTATGGCAGAATCTTGATAAGAAAGCGGGTGGAAAAAGATGAAAACTGAATTAAACATTGATCTAACTATTGAAAAAGTCTGCGAAGGATTTGTCTATAATGAGTATGAGGGAAAGGGGCTTTTCGGTCTTGGGGGAAAGTTGACAATTCAGCCAGAGTATCAACGTAATTATATTTATGCCGATGGTAAAAAGGATGTTGCTGTCATTCAATCCATATTGAAGGGTTATCCTATCGGACTTATCTACTTTACAAAAGTGTCTGACGATAAGTTTGAAATCCTTGATGGACAACAACGAATAACAAGTATCGGACGCTTCTTGACAGGCAAGTTTCCAATTATAGACGATAATGGAATGCAGCAGTATTTCGGTGGTTTAGCTGAAAATCTGCAACGTAAAATTCTGGATACCAAGCTGACGATTTATGAATGCAGTGGCACGGAAAGCGAAATCAAAGAATGGTTTAAGACAATAAATATTGCGGGTGTTCCATTGAATGAACAAGAACTTTTGAATGCAATATATTCTGGCCCGTTCGTAACGCTTGCAAAGGCCGAGTTTTCCAACAGTCAAAACGCCAACATTCAGAAATGGTCGGCATATATTAGCGGCGATGTAAAGCGGCAGGATTATTTGCGAACTGCCCTTATGTGGGTTAGCAAAGGCAATATTGACGATTATATGAGCCGACATAGATACGATACAAATATTGCGGAATTGAAGACCTATTTCAATAGTGTTATTGACTGGGTGTCAAGTGTATTTATTGATGTTGAGACAGAGATGCGCAGCTTGAACTGGGGTGCATTATATGAGCGTTTCCATACTAACGCATATAATCCCAACGATGTACATGATAAGTTAAAAGCTCTTTATGCAGATTATTTTGTAAAAAATCGTAAAGGAATTTTTGAGTACATTTTAGGCGGTTGTGTTGATACCAAGTTGCTGGAAATTCGTATTTTTGATGAAGTTACAAAGCGGACTGTATATGAGCAACAGACCGCTGGAGCAAAGGCAAATGGTGTTTCTAACTGTCCTTTGTGTGCGATGGGGAGCGATAACAATAAACAACGTATATACAAGTTGAAGGAAATGGATGCTGACCATGTTACTGCATGGAGCAATGGAGGAGCAACAGACATTAGTAACTGCACAATGCTTTGCGCGACTCATAACCGGGCGAAGGGAAATAAATGATGATACTATAATATTTTTAAGGAGACGAACATTGCGAAAACGACTATTCGAAATTATAGAAGCTGCATCTTCTGATGATAAAGCAAGTCACATATATGACATTGCCATGATGCTTATCATCGTTGTCAGTGTTGTTCCGCTTGCTTTCAAAGGGACAAATGCGCTGTTTAGTATTATTGACAAGGTTTCGGCTGGTGTCTTTATTATTGACTATATCTTTCGCTGGGCAACAGCTGATTATAAATTTGGGAAAAAGGATGCAATTTCATTTTTACGCTATCCGTTCTCTCCAATGGCTATCATAGACTTGATTTCTATTCTGCCTACGGTGTCATCCATTAATGGTGGATTTCGCCTGTTAAAGATATTTAGGCTATTGCGTTCTTTTCGGGTTTTTCGTATCTTCAAGGCTATGCGATATTCCAAGAATATACGGATTATCGTGGATGTTTTAAGGAAACAGAAAGACTCCCTAACTACGGTCTTTATGTTTGCAATGGCTTACATATTGATTTCCGCATTGCTGATATTCAACGTAGAGCCAGAAACATTTGAAACCTTTTTTGATGCTGTCTATTGGGCAACGATATCTCTTACAACGATGGGATATGGCGATATCTATCCCATATCAACAGTTGGCAGAGTTGTCACGATGTTATCGTCATTGGTTGGGATTGCGGTTGTGGCTTTGCCGGCCAGTATAATAACAGCTGGATATATGGAAGCCGTGAATGAAGATTCTGATACAGAGGCGAAAGAGGGGAGAAAATGAAACTGATCATATGTCTTGACGATGACGGAGGAATGCTGTTCAATCACAGACGGCAAAGCCGTGACAGTAAGGTGGTTGAGAAGATTATAGAATTCACAGACGGATGCCGTCTGTGGGTAAATGAATACAGCGCTAAGCTGTTTGATAAAGATAAGGTGTGCGTTAGTGAGGATGCCTTAGAACAGAGTGACGACTTGGATTATTGTTTCGTGGAAAATGTTGATCCTATTCCATATGCCGATAAAGCAAGCACTATCTATATTTTCAAATGGAATAGGAAATATCCGAGCGATATGAAGTTTGAGTACATTCCGAGTGAACACGGTATGCGACTTACAAAAACGGAGGATTTTGCCGGAACTTCTCATGATAAGATAATTATGGAGGTGTGGGAGAGAAATGTTTAAATCACGGAAACAAAGGAAACTTGAAAAAGAAATGAAGCGTCAGCAGGAGAAGCAAAAAGGGATTGCGGCAATTTATGTGATGGCGGTAATTATATTTTTTATATTGGGAATGACAGCTTTCCCATCGGTCGGATCAATATTGTTTTTTGCAGCAGCAGTCTTTTCATTGCCAATAAAACCGATTAGAGAGTTATGGGACAAACTGCCAATTAAAAAGAAATGGATAAAGCCTGTCGCTCTTGGTATTGCGTTTTTCCTTGCAATCGGGCTGACTCCGTCATCCGTATGGGAAGAGTCTGATTCAGGAACAATGACGGCAGTGGAAAGTACGGATGTGGCCTCATCTGAATCCGAACAGGAAGAAACCGAAATACTATCGGACAGTGCAACGGAGGAGCCAACAACATCGGAGGTGTCAATAACAGAGGAGTCGACTGCGACCGAGACTCCTATAGCGGAAGAACAAACATCAACCGATGAAAAAAATGAAAAAAATGAAACGGAAAATACTACGGGAGCAGAAGCAGTTTCTTTTGATTTAGCATCTATTCCGGCATACTCAGGGAGTCCGTATGTTGCCGTCAATGACAATGTTCCGTATTTTACTGATGCTGAGCTTTCAGAAGCGACAACATCATATGAAAAGTATTCGAACCTTGATGGACTTGGAAGATGTGGTGTCTGTGTAGCAAGTGTCGGACAGGATATTATGCCGACTGAGGAGCGCGGGAGCATTGGAAGCGTGAAGCCGACAGGATGGCAGACCGTGAAATATAATGGCGTAGTGGATGGAAACTATCTATATAACCGTTGCCATCTGTTGGGCTATCAGCTCACGGGGGAGAATGCTAACACAAAGAACCTGATTACCGGGACACGGTATTTGAATGTAGACGGTATGCTTCCATTTGAAAATATGGTAGCCGATTATGTAAAAGAGACGAATAACCACGTGCTATACAGGGTTACGCCAATATTTGATGGAGACAACCTTGTGGCAAGCGGTGTACTTATGGAGGCAAAGTCGGTAGAGGATAACGGCGATGGAATCCTCTTTAATGTATATGCTTATAATGTGCAGCCGGGCGTGACCATAAATTATGCGAATGGAGACAGTGAACTGGATGGCACTGTTGCACAACAGTCAGAAGAAACTACGGTATCTGAATCCACAGTTGCAGATGAAAATACAGCCGATACTTCCGCTACAGGCGGCAGTGAAACAATGGTATGGATTCCCAGCTCAGGGAGTAAGTATCACAGCAATTCAAGCTGTAGCAATATGAAGAATCCGAGACAAGTGACCGAATCCGAAGCAATCAGCATGGGATATGAGCCTTGCAAAAAATGCCACTAATACATAAAGGCAGAAAGGAAGGATGTCCGATGGGGCGGATCGATATTGTAAAGTGTGGAATAACAAAGATGGATGTGGACTGCATTGTAAATGCCGCCAATGAGCGCCTTTTGCCCGGTGGCGGTGTTTGTGGTGCAATTTTTAAGGATGCCGGATATGAACAGTTGGAGAGAGCTTGCCGCTCAATCGGACATTGCGATACAGGAAATGCGGTCATTACTCCGGGATTTAATCTGAAAGCAAAGCATATAATCCATGCGGTCGGTCCTGTCTGGAACGGTGGCAAATCAGGAGAAAGCAAACTGCTGTATAATTGCTATCGGGCTTCCATAACTCTGGCTGAAGATAATGGCTGCCAGTCCATTGCGTTTCCAATAATATCCTCCGGGATTTATGGGTATCCTAAAAAGGAAGCATGGGAAATCGCAATTAAGGCAGCGGATGAATCCGACAGCCAAATGAATATATATTTTGCCGTCTTGGACGATGCCATGTTAGCTTTGGGAAGAGAAGCATTCCGGGACGTGTTCAATACCTTCAATCAAGAGAAGTACCACGAGGGAATGTTTGAGGAATATATAAGAGAGCCGAATCCAGAGCATTGGCAGGGCTTTCCCGAAATGATGTGGGCGCTTGGATTCAAGATGGATTGCTATGCAAGCGGCCCCGTCATCGAATATGATCCTTACGGAAATGGGCATTCACACAAGGAACATCAGGATTTGATATTGGCAGAGCTTCAGAAGCAGCCAACAAGGATAGTCGGAAATTACATTTTTTCCCGTTATCGTGATTTGACTCATTGGAGCGACTACGGCTATCCAGAGGAACAGGGGCATTATTTCTTTGAGAGGGCTTTCCCGATTCTGGAAGCCAAATGCAAAAATTGATGAATTTCATATTGACAGACGAACAGATGTTCGATATAATAACTTTATCGCTACATTAGGAGTGTCAAAAAGAACTGACATAACATTCGGCAGACTATTTCCCTTTGGTCGGATGCGTGTCGTAGGAGGCGGTGTTTCAATGACATTCAATCAGGGCTCTCATGCGTTTATTATTGAGAGCAGCCGTACTATCCGAGAGGTTGTAATATTACAAAGGAGCGGAGATTTTTACACAGTGAAATTTGCGGACAGCGGTGGAGGTATCAAGGTTCGTGGCAGCAGGCTCTATCCTGCAAAAGAGGATGCAGAGGCTGCGCTTCCAAAGAAGGAAGCCCGGAAAACAGGGTATCGCTCACCATATGATTATTGGCACTAAAATTTTTCAAAAGGGGGTTGACAAACTAAATCCCCTTTGATATATTATAATGCGTCAACCGTTAAGTTGACAGTTGACGGCTGACACGGAGCGTGCCATATAGCTTACCAAGTTAAATTATGGATGAATGTACGCACATTGAATAAAGTGTAAAACAATGATTAAAGTAAAAATTAGAAAGTGCGGTAGAAAATGATGAATGAAAACGAAAAGGTAAGTTTTGGAAAATTTATTGAAACATTACGCAAAGAGAGACAGAAATCACTACGAGAGACAGCAAAAGCAATCGAAGTATCTCCACAATTTTACAGCGAGGTGGAGAAAGGACGGAGAAGCGCCTTTACAAACGAGAGGCTGGCAAAGCTGGCAGCTTTCCTGACCTTAGATGAAAACCAGACTTATACACTTTATGATATGGCGGCAGAGGCAAGGACATCAAACGATGTCCTCATTCCACAGGACTGTGTGGATTATGTATCATCCAATCCGTATGTGGTGGAGGCTTTGAGATTATCAAAAGAGACTGGGGCTGGCGAGGAAGAATGGAGGGTGCTTCTTGATGAATTAAAAGCTCGAAAGGGGTAATAGGAAGCCTATGTATGAACCGCAATTCAGATGTGGAAAAAGAGGTGTACCAATCCTGTCACATGATGAAATCGACTTTCACGCCGAGCAATTCATCAGGGACTATGATGCGGACATCCTTAAAAATCCGCGAGAAGTAGATATCGAAGGATTTGTAGAATTTTACTTGGGACTGGCACTTGACTACAATTATCTGACGCACTGTGGTCTGATTCTTGGAAGGATGGTGTTTAACGACACAAACAAAATACCGATTTACGATGCCGAGAATAGAAGGGCAGAATACATATCGGCGAAGAGGGGAACGGTCATGGTTGACAATACGCTCTTGGATGACGAACATCGCCTACGCTCGACACTCGGACATGAATCCGGGCATTGGATTTACCAACAGTCATATTTTTCCAGTAATCCGAACCAGCTGACGTTGTTTGACATGAGCGATAAGATTTCCACGGCTTGCAGGAAATTTGATATCGAAGGTGGGGAATGTCAGGATGCAACGAGAAGGACTTTGTCAACGGATCATGACTGGTTGGAGCATCAGGCAAAATACTTCAGTGCAGCCATCCTTATGCCGAGGGCGGCAATGAAAGTAATTTGTGGCGATAAAGATATCAGAAGGAACCTGACCGCAGAGGTGCCGGGTTATGAAGAAGAGTTTATGGCAAGCCATGTAGCAGACGTGTTTAATGTATCCTCGGAATCTGCAAGGATAAGGATTAAGCAGTTGGGATTAGGCTTTGAGCCTGTTAAATTACAGAATCCCACAATTTTTACCATAGGGTATCCAGAAAGGGTATTTTCACTTTAAAGATGAAAGCACCTCGAAAGGGGTGCTTAAAATAGCCTTTTTGTGTCAACCGAGAAGTTGACGAAAATAATTCTATATTAAATAAGAAATTGGAGTAAAGCGGAAAAGGAAAGAATAAAAATCAAATTTTGAAAATACTTGACATATTTTCCAAATGGCATATAATGAGGATATAAGGAGGTGCGAAATGGAATTTGACAGGACGAGGCTGATGAGGAACATATCATTTCTTATCAAAGAAAAGGGCATACAGGTTGGAAAACTTGAAAATGCAGTGGGAATCAGCGCAGGATACCTATCGAAAATTACTAAAGCGGAAAATGAGTCTATGCCCGGCATAGACCTTATATACAAATTGGCACAGCAGTTTGAGGTGAGCGTGGAAGCACTTGTAAGCGGTGACTTCAACAAATCAAATGATAATCTCCTCTTTATCGTGAATTTCATACATTCACTTGAAGAGGACACCAACCGACACGAGTTTGAATGGGGTGCTTTTGCTTCTTATGACGAGCTGCGTGAAAAATATGGATGTGATGAGTTGGAATTATTCACGCAGACAGTCGAAGTTGATATGGAGAGAAGCGAGGCGGCTTTTAAGTATGTTTCAATGTTTAATGCATCCGTAAACCTTACGGTAACAAAAAACAATTACTATGCCCTTGCTCCTTCTCTTGGGATGGTGCTGTTATTCAAATTGGAGAACCATGATGCAGATGACAGGAGGGCAGAATATGAACTGTATGTTATCGAGGACAACGGTCCCGGCGATGAGCCACTCATACCAATCTGTTCATCGTTGGAGAACAACGGAGAAGCTGCTCCGTATATCATAGACCTGTATAACTGCATTGAGAAACACGAGAAGGATATTAAAGTCTCAGAGGAAGCAAGAAGGTTAATCAATCGGTATTTGAGTATCCGCAATTTGGAAGAACTGCCATTTAATTAGGGAGGTGCATCTGTATGGCTGTTGTGCCAGAAAAAATCAAAGGGATGATACGATGCCCTGTCTGCCATAAGGGGAAGATAATCGCTTATGAAGGGGCATCGGGTAAAGCATCTGTTGGATGCCCAAAATGCCCGTCATTCCTTCTCGTTGATTATGACGAGATGACGGCAGTGCCTAATGAACACTGCAAGGACGCATATAAATATGCAGTAAACAATTAAAAAAGATTTGCTGACTGAGCGCATAGGAACGCTATAAGCAGTTACCACATAGCCAGAGCAAGTCACTTAAGGATTCCAGAGGGAGTCCTTCGGTGATTTGCTCTGGCTCTTTTTTTGCGATTTTTTCTGAGATTTTTTTTGGAATCTGAAAATCGTTATAGAACTTAGCAGAGAGCATTAAAAAAATTGAAAGTAAATACATCTCCCACGAAAAAAACGTAAAAAAAAATATATGAGTTTCGGAGAATAAACGTGTAGGGAGATAAAGCAGAAAAAAATTTGAAAAAAATTTTTTAAGTGGTCATTAGATGAATACTTAAATTTCTATGATACAGACATCGAAAGCGAAAGGAGGTGTGTAGTAAGGATGCCACAGAGTGAAAGACTTGAGCTGACAATTGAATACATTGCTGCGAATCGGTTTTTCACATTGCAGAATCTGATGGACAAGTTTGGCATCAGTAAAAGCACGGCACAGCGCGATGTGCTGACTCTTACGGCTGGACCTTACTACATACCAATCGACTCTGTTTTGGGACAGCATGGCGGATACCGTGTGGCCGATGGTTGGAAGCCTGATAAGAATTATCTGAATCCAAAGCAAGCAGAACTGCTTCATCGCCTGTTTGACAGCACGAACATGAATGCAGAGGACAGGGAAACGATGATGAGCATTTTCCGGGCTTTCGAGATGCCGGCAGTATAAATATTTTTCAGAAAGGATAAGTGCTTATGTTCAGGAAGACAGAACTGGTTTTTATCTGTTCTCCATACCGTGGAGATACAGAGGCAAATGTGGCAAAGGCAAAGGAATATGCGAGGTTCGCTGCCCTTTGCGGATACAGTCCGATAGTGCCGCATCTGCTGTTTCCACAGTTTCTCGATGACGGCAAGCCGGACGAGCGGATCAAAGGCATCGAGCTTGGCGTCCTTCAGATGAAGCATTGTGACGAGCTGTGGATTTTCGGGACTGCCATCACGGACGGCATGGAATATGAAATCGAAAAGGCAAGGGAGATGGGCATCCGTGTCCGCCTGTTTGATAAGGACGGCGGCGAGATGAATCCTGCGACCTTAAAGATTGATGACCGTGCCGATGGCGAATACCGTAGGAAAGTTAATGGACTGAAGTTTTCATAACAGGAGGTAGATGTTTTATGAGTAAAGGATACGCAATGATT
>CAZATW010000052.1:0-19129 GCA_964488185.1 uncultured Coprococcus sp.
ATGTAAATTTGTTACTCGCCGCCTATAGAGGCGGGAGTCATCTCCCATCTGATATCCATTCTTAGCTATATATACACGAATAGGAAGTGCACACACGTACACTCCCATTCATATATTGATACTATCAGTCTAATAAAAATCCCTGATAATGTCTTACAAGCATCTGTGATTCTAAGCTCTTCATTGTTTCAACAACAACACCTACAACAATGATGATAGAAGTACCACCAAATGAAAGGTTTGTATTGAAGAAACCGTTAAAGAACATTGGAATGCATGCTACAATTAAAAGGCCAACAGCGCCTATAAATATAATATAATTCAATATCTTGTTTAAATAATCCTGTGTCGGTTTACCTGGTCTGATTCCCGGAACAAATCCGCCACTCTTCTTCATATTGTTTGCAATTTCCATCGGATTAAATGTAATCGCAGTATAGAAATACGCAAAGAAGAATATGAGTAAAACATATACCAGAAAACCAACGGTTGCCCACGGCATCGTTCTGCTGAACCAGTTTGACTGGCTGATAGCCTGAAGAACCTTTGCACCTGCTCCCGAAGCCTTTACGCCAAACAGACTAACGATAATCTGCGGCACGGAAAGGATGGATGATGCAAATATGACAGGAATAACACCTGCGGTGTTTACCTTAAGCGGAATATGACTTGTCTGTCCGCCTACCTGTTTTCTTCCTCTTACACTTTTGGCATACTGTACAGGAATCTTTCTCTCTGCTCCCTGAAGTACACAGACAAGCACGACTGTAACAATGATAACTGCCGCAATGACTGCACCTACCAGAACAAGTCTCACAGGATCTTTGCCCTTCATAAACTGAACATACAGATTCTTAAGGTCATTCGGGAAGGTTGATACGATGTTAATCAACAGGATAATTGATATACCGTTACCAACACCTCTTTCCGTAACTCTTTCACCAAGCCACATTACAAACGTACTACCGGCTGTAAGAATTACAATCATTGAAAGAACTGGCCAAAAACTGTAGCTATCCAAATAACCCTTCTGTCCGAAGCCTATTGAAAGACCTGAGCTTTCAAGAATTGCAAGACCTACTGTCATAAATCTTGTTATCGCTGTTATTTTCTTTCTTCCATCTTCTCCGTCCTTCTGCATTTCTTCCAGTGCCGGTATGGCAATGGTAAGCAGCTGGATGATAATGGAAGCTGTAATATACGGTGTTACAGAAAGCGCGAATATTGACATCTGCTCAAATGAGCCTCCTGTAAATGAACTAAATATATTCAGCGAATCGCCTAAGGCATTACTAAGATATTCTTTAACAGCATCTGCCTTTATTCCCGGTACGGAAATCAAACAACCAAGTCTGATTACTATCAGTACAAAGAATGTATATAATAACTTTTTTCTTATTTCCTTTACCTTAAACGCATTAATTAAGGTTTTGAACATTATTACATCACCTCTGCTTTTCCGCCAAGAGCTTCAATCTTCTCAGCTGCTGACTTTGAAAAAGCATCTGCCTTAACATTGAGTTTCTTTGTTAACTCTCCATTTCCAAGAATCTTAACACCATCACGTGGGTTCTTAACAATACCTGCTTCGATAAGTGTATCAACGGTTACCTCGGAACCGTCCTCAAATCTCTCAAGAGCAGAAATGTTAATACCAACAATTTCCTTGTGATTAATACACTTGAAACCTCTCTTAGGGATTCTTCTATATAAAGGCATCTGTCCACCTTCGAAACCTGGTCTAGGTGATCCAGAACGAGCCTTCTGACCCTTATGTCCCTTACCTGCAGTCTTGCCATTTCCTGAACCATGTCCACGGCCTACTCTGAAATTATCGCTATGCTTTGAGCCCTCAGCCGGCTTTAATGTTGATAAATCCATGACCTGCATCCTCCTTAATATAATTATACTTCTTCTACCTTTACCAAATAACTAACCTGCTTAACCATACCAAGAGTTGCAGCATTGTTTGGAAGTTCAACGGACTTGTTAACCTTCCTGAGGCCAAGAGCCTCAACTGTTCTCTTATGCTTTGGAATACAGCCGATTGGTGATTTTACTAAAGTAACTTTTAACTTATCTGCCATTTTCTAATACCTCCCTAGTTAAGTATCTCATCAACAGATTTTCCACGAAGTCTTGCAATCTCTTCCGGTGCCTTAATCTCTGAAAGCCCCTTGATTGTAGCAAGAACTACATTCTGCTTGTTGTTTGAACCTAAGGATTTTGTACGGATATTCTTATAACCTGCAAGCTCAAGTACGCTACGTGCCGGACCACCTGCGATGATACCGGTACCTTCTGGAGCTGACTTAAGCAGTACAGAAGCACTACCGAATTTTCCGTTCCAATCATAAGGAATACTACCATTGTCATTTACAGGAACTGAAACTAAATTCTTTGTTGCATCTTCCTTGCCTTTGCGAATAGCTTCAGGAATTTCTACTGCTTTTCCTACGCCAACGCCAACATGGCCATTCTTGTCACCAACTACAACAAGACATGCAAATCTAGAATTACGTCCGCCCTTAACAACCTTAGTTACACGCTTGATATCTACTACTTTTTCTTCTAATTCTAACTTACTAGCATCTATGATTTCACGCTTCATATGTTGTTTTTCCTCCTTATTAGAATTCTAGACCAGCTTCTCTTGCTGCATCTGCTAATGCCTGAATCTTACCATGATATACAAAACCGCCTCTGTCAAAAATAACAGACTTGATACCTTTTTCTAATGCTCTCTCAGCAATAACCTTACCAACGTATGCTGCTGCATCAACATCATTGGTCTTCTCAAGTTCAGCCTTAACTGACTTCTCAACCGTTGAAGCAGATACTAAAGTATTTCCAACTGAATCATCAATAATCTGAGCGTACATATGATTATTACTTCTGAAAACAGCTAAACGTGGTCTTGCTGATGTACCAGCTAAATGATTACGAACACGCATATGTTTCTTTACACGAACGTCGCTTCTTGATACCTTTTTAATCATCTTATCTCACTCCTTTATTATTTCTTACCAGTCTTACCAACTTTACGTCTGATAGTCTCATCCACATACTTGATACCCTTGCCCTTATATGGCTCCGGTGCTCTCTTCTCTCTTATCTCAGCAGCATACTGACCAACCTTTTCCTTGTCGATACCGCATACTGAAATCTTATTGCCATCAACCTTTGTTTCGATGCCTTCTGGATCAACCATCTCTACCGGATGTGAATAACCAAGAGCAAGAACAAGCTTATTGCCCTGCTTCTGAGCTCTATAACCTACACCGTTTACTTCAAGAACCTTCTCATAACCGTTTGTAACACCTATTATCATGTTATTAAGAAGTGTTCTTGTTAAACCATGTAATGATCTCATCTTCTTTAAATCATTTGGTCTTGAAACTGTGATAACATCAGCTTCTAATTTAATTTCCATTTCCACCGGAAGCACTCTCTCAAGTGTTCCCTTAGGCCCTTTTACAGTCACTTTATTATTTTCTGCAATATCTACAGTAACACCTGCAGGTACCGCGATAGGCATTCTTCCGATACGTGACATTTCGCCGTTCCTCCTTTAAAATTTATATCTTACTAAGTTTATTACTATCGACTCCTAGGCTCAGCTACGCTTTGCTAAGAGCGTCGATAAGGCATTTACTTCATCCACTCAAACTAAATTCAAACTTCGCTTTCAGCTCGTTTTCATTAAGTCTCGGGATGGGCTTTTGTGAAATGCTCTACTACTATCGACTCCTAGGCTCAGCTACGCTTCGCTAAGAGCGTCGATAAGGCTACAACTAAGCTCATGCTGCGTCTTTGACTTGCATTCGCTAAGTTCTCTGCACTTACCATATAAATGCAAGTACTTCTCCGCCTACGTTTTCTTTTCTTGCTTCTTTATCCGTTAATACGCCCTTATTTGTTGAAATAATAGCTGTTCCGAGACCACCAAGTACCTTTGGGAGCTCATCTCTGCTTGCGTATACACGAAAACCAGGCTTAGAAATTCTCTTAAGACCTGTTATAATCTTCTCATTCTTATCTGCACCGTACTTCAGGGTAATTTTGATTGTTTCAAACTTACCGTCTTCGATAATATCTACAGCCTTAACATAACCTTCTGATAAAAGTATGTCTGCTATAGCTTTCTTCATCTTTGAAGCAGGGATTTCTACTGTATCATGCTTTGCTGTATTAGCATTACGAATTCTTGTAAGCATATCTGCTATTGGATCGCTCATTGACATAATAAATTTCCTCCTTCTTACTCTTACCAGCTTGATTTCTTAACGCCAGGAATCTGTCCCTTATATGCTAATTCACGGAAGCAGATTCTACAAATTCCGTATTTCTTTAATACTGAATGTGGACGACCACATATATTACAACGTGTATATTCTCTTGTAGAAAACTTCTGAGCACGCTGCTGCTTTACTTTCATTGCTGTCTTAGCCATGTTGAATCTCCTCCTTTAATTATTTGCTATAAGGCATACCGAACAATGTTAATAACTCACGAGCTTCCTCATCTGTATTAGCAGTTGTTACAAATATAATATCCATACCTCTAACCTTATCTATCTTATCGTACTCTATTTCAGGGAAGATAAGCTGTTCCTTAACGCCCATTGCGTAGTTACCTCTGCCATCAAATCCGTTTGGATTGATACCTCTGAAGTCACGTACACGTGGAAGGGCAAGGTTTACTAAACGATCTAAGAACTCATACATCTTCTCGCCACGAAGTGTTACCTTGCAACCAATAGGCATTCCTTCTCTTAACTTGAAGTTCGCAACTGACTTTCTTGCACGTGTTACAACAGCCTTCTGACCTGCGATAATCTCAAGATCCTTAATTGCTGCATCTAAAACCTTAGCATTTTCTCTTGCTTCACCAACGCCCATATTAATAACAATCTTTTCGAGCTTTGGAATCTGCATTACATTTTTATATCCGAATTTCTCAGTCATGGCGCCTTTAATTTCAGCGTCATACTTTTCTCTAAGTCTACTCAACTAAGACGACCTCCTTCCAATTAATCTATCTTCTCTGTCTTACCGTCAACTTTGGCTACACGAGCCTTATCCTTACCGGCTCCTTCAAAGCCGATTCTTACAGGCTTACCCTTGTAAAGATACATTACATTAGAGATGTCCATTGGAGCTTCCATTTCGATGATTCCGCCCTGCTGGTTAGCCATGCTTGGTTTGCTGTGCTTGAATACCTTATTGATTCCTTCAACTACTACGGTACCATTCTTCTTATCTACTGAAAGAACCTTGCCTTCTTTGCCCTTGTCCTTACCAGCAATAACCTGTACCATATCATCTTTCTTAATCTTCATTGTTGCCATGGTCTACACCTCCTTATAATACTTCAGGTGCAAGTGAGACAATCTTCATGAACTTCTTATCTCTAAGCTCTCTTGCAACTGGTCCAAAGATACGTGTACCTCTTGGATTTAAATCGTCTTTTATAATAACAGCAGCATTCTCATCAAACTTGATGTATGAACCATCCTTACGACGAGCGCCCTTCTTTGTTCTTACAACAACGGCTTTCACTACATCACCCTTCTTTACAACTCCACCTGGTGTTGCATCTTTAACCGAGGCAACGATGATATCGCCAATATTTGCATATCTTCTTACTGAGCCGCCTAAAACTCTGATACAAAGCAATTCTTTTGCACCAGTATTATCAGCAACCTTAAGTCTTGTTTCCTGCTGAACCATTTTATTTGCCTCCTTATTTTGCCTTTTCGATGATTTCTACAAGTCTCCATCTCTTATCCTTAGATAATGGTCTTGTCTCCATAACTTTTACTCTATCGCCAATCTTGCACTCATTATTCTCATCATGAGCCTTTAACTTGTAAGTTCTCTTTACAATCTTACCATAAAGAGGATGCTTAACATTATCTACGATAGAAACAACAATTGTCTTATCCATCTTGTCACTTGTAACTAAACCTACACGTGTTTTTCTCAGATTTCTTTCCACAATAATTCCTCCTTCCAAGATAATTAAGCATTAGCCTTCTGGGCTATAACTGTCTGAATTCTTGCTATGTTCTTTCTTACTTCTTTGATTCTGCTTGTATTGTCAAGCTGATTTGTAGCATTCTGGAATCTTAAGTTAAATAATTCCTTCTTAGCAGCTACTAATTCGTTCTGGAGCTCGTCTACAGACTTACTGTTTAATTCATTCATAAAATCCTTAGTTTTCACTGCCTGCTACCTCCTCTAATTCTGCTTTTGTTGCAATCTTACACTTAAGCGGAAGCTTGTGCATTGCGAGTCTTAACGCCTCTCTTGCTACCTCATCTGATACGCCTGAAATCTCAAACATAACTCTGCCCGGTTTCACAACTGCAACCCAGTACTCAAGTGAACCTTTTCCTGAACCCATACGGGTTTCAGCAGGCTTTGCTGTAACCGGTTTGTCAGGGAAAATCTTTATAAATACTTTACCACTACGCTTCATATATCTTGTCATCGCAATACGGGCAGCTTCAATCTGATTTGACTTAATCCAAGCCGGCTCCATAGCTACGAGACCATATTCGCCGTTAGTAATCTTATTGCCTCTAAGTGCCTTACCAGCCATAGTGCCTCTAAACTGCTTACGACGTTTTACTCTCTTAGGCATTAACATTATTTATCGCTCCCTTCCTTTGTTGTCTTAGTTGGAAGAACCTCACCATGGTAAACCCATGTCTTAACACCAACCTTACCGAATGTTGTATCTGCTTCAGCAAATCCATAATCAATATCAGCACGAAGTGTCTGAAGTGGAATCGTACCAAGGCTGTAGAACTCTGTTCTCGCCATATCTGCACCACCAAGACGACCTGAACATGCACACTTAATACCCTGAGCACCAGCCTTCATGGTTCTGCCCATACAAGACTTCATAGCCTTTCTGAATGAAATACGGTTCTCAAGCTGTGCTGCAATATTCTCTGCAACCAACTGTGCATCTGCATCAGGCTTCTTAATCTCCTTAACATCTATAAACAGCTTCTTGCTTGTTAACTTCTGAGCATCCGCCTTAATCTTCTCGATTCCGGCACCACCCTTACCGATGATAATACCCGGTTTCGCTGTATATAATGCAATCTTTACTTTATCAGCAGCTCTCTCAATTTCAATTTTTGAGATGTTTGCATTGTAAAGTGTTTTCTTTAAATAAGTTCTAATCTTATGATCCTCTGCCAAATTAGCAGCAAACTCATCATTCTTTGTGTCAGCATACCATCTTGAATCCCAATCTTTGATAATGCCGACTCTTAAGCCATGAGGATTAACTTTCTGTCCCATTATTTACCTCCTATCTCTCGTCAAGCACGATTGTGATGTGACTTGTTCTCTTCTCAATTCTATATGCTCTACCCTGTGCTCTTGGATGAATTCTCTTCATTGTAGGTCCTTTGTTTGCGTAACACTCTGCTACATAAAGATTCTCCATCTTCATTCCGTTGTTATTTTCAGCATTTGCTACTGCTGACTTTAATAACTTCTCTATAACACTTGAACCATAGCTAGGATTGTAAGCAAGTATAGCTAATGCTGTCTGAACATCCTTGCCTCTGATAGCATCTAATACGAAACAAGCTTTTGTTACTGACACTCTTGCGTATGAAACCTTAGCTGATGGTCTTGTATCTTTGTTCTCATTTCTGAGTCTCTTATCATGGGATCTATGTCCTTTAGCCATGGATAAATCCTCCTTTCAAATATTCCAAATAATTATCTTCTACCCTTCTTTTCGTCCTTACCATGACCTCTGTATGTTCTGGTAACTACGAACTCGCCGAGCTTATGTCCTACCATATCTTCAGTTACATATACTGGTACGTGCTTTCTTCCATCATGTACAGCAATTGTATGACCAACAAATGATGGGAATATTGTTGAACGTCTTGACCAGGTCTTTATAACTTCTTTACTGTTGCTTGCATTTAATGCATCTACCTTCTTCAGTAAATGCTCATCTGCAAATGGTCCTTTTTTTAATGAACGAGCCATCGTCATACCTCCTTATTATTTAACACTCTTACCGTCTCTTCTTCTTACGATCATCTTATTAGACTGTTTGTTCTTCTTTCTTGTCTTAAGACCCATAGCTGGCTTACCCCATGGTGTTGAAGGACCCGGACGGCCGATTGGCGCTCTACCTTCACCACCACCATGTGGATGGTCATTAGGGTTCATAACAGAACCACGAACTGTTGGTCTAATACCCATATGACGCTTACGTCCGGCTTTACCGATGTTAACAAGGCCGTGCTCGATGTTTCCTACCTGTCCGATTGTTGCCCTACAGATGATTGGAACCATTCTCATTTCGCCTGATGGAAGTCTAAGTGTTGCATATTTGCCTTCCTTAGCCATAAGCTGTGCTGAGTTACCTGCTGAACGAACAAGCTGTCCGCCTTTGCCTGGGTATAACTCGATGTTGTGTATCTGTGTACCAACTGGAATATTCTGAAGTGGGAGGCAGTTACCAACCTTGATTTCAGCCTCTGGTCCGTTCATCAGAACATCACCTACTGCAAGTTTATATGGTGCAAGAATATATCTCTTCTCACCATCTGCATAAAACAGAAGCGCAATATTTGCTGATCTGTTTGGATCATACTCAATGGCATTTACTGTTGCAGGAATGCCATCCTTGTCATTTCTCTTAAAATCAATAATTCTATATTTCTGTTTTGCACCACCACCGTGATGTCTTACTGTTATCTTTCCCTGATTGTTACGACCGGCTGTCTTGCTCTTTGAAACAAGAAGTGATTTCTCAGGAGTAGTCTTTGTAATTTCTGAAAAATCCAGACCAGTCATGTTTCTTCTGGAAGGTGTATATGGGTTATATGTCTTAATTCCCATTTTCGTTCTCCTTTCGGTTCAATTTATTATCACGCTTTGATTGCGTATACTACTTTTTATTATAGACCTTCAAAAATCTCTATATCCTTGCTGTCTGCTGTTAACTGTACGATAGCTTTCTTGTACTTAGCAGTGGTTCCGTATGTTGTACCACGTCTCTTCACCTTGCCATCGTTATTCATTGTGTTAACCTTAGCAACCTTTGTTCCTTCAAACATCTTTTCTACAGCATCCTTAACCTGTGACTTGTTTGCATCCGGATGAACAAGAAATGTATACTTCTTCTCCGCCATAGCATTCATACTCTTTTCTGTAATTACAGGCTTAAGTATAACGTCATAATATTTGATATCTGCCATTATGCGTACACCTCCTCTATTGCTGCAACAGCATCCTTTGTAAGAACAAGCTTCTCATACTTAAGAATGTCATAAACACTAAGTGAGTTCACCATTGTTGTCTTAACGGTAGGAATGTTGTTTGCCGAAAGAATAACATTATTATTCTTATCCTTTGTTACGATCAGTGACTTCGGAGCTGAAAGCTTTGCAAGAATCTTAGCAAATACGCTTGTTTTAATCTCCTCCATCTCAAGCTTATCAACAACAATCAGCTTATCTTCAGCAAGCTTAGCTGAAAGAGCTGACTTCATAGCAAGCTGTTTTTCCTTCTTATTCATCTTAACGGAATAATCTCTTGGCTTTGGTGCAAATACAACACCGCCGCCGGTCCACTGTGGAGATCTTGTTGAACCCTGTCTTGCATGACCGGTTCCCTTCTGTCTCCATGGCTTTCTTCCACCACCTGAAACCTCAGAACGTGTCTTTGCGCTCTGTGTTCCCTGACGGCTGTTGGCGAGCTGGCCAACTACAGCCAAATGCATTAAATGCTCATTTATTTCTACACCGAATACTGCGTCACTCACTTCTAATGTCTCGACTTCTTTTCCTTCGATGTCATAAACCTTAACTGATGCCATTTTCGTATCTCCTTTCCAAAGCCCTACTTACCAGACTTTACTGTTTCCTTAAGCATAACCAATGACTTCTTCGGTCCAGGAACTGCACCCTTAACCAAGATAACATCATTTTCAACATCTATCTTAACGATCTCAAGGTTCTGGATAGTAACTCTTACATTACCCATATGTCCAGGCATCTTCTTACCCTTGAATACTCTACCCGGAGTTGTTGCAGAACCATTTGAACCTGCATGTCTGTGGTATTTTGAACCATGGCCTGAAGGACCTGACTTTAAACCGTGTCTCTTAAGGCCGCCGGCATAGCCCTTACCCTTTGACTTAGCAGTAACATCAATCTTATCGCCTTCAGCGAAGATGTCTGCCTTAATCTCAGCACCAAGCTCATACTCTGAACTGTTCTCAAATCTGAACTCTCTGTAGAAAGTCTTTGGAGTTGTTCCAGCCTTCTTTGCATGTCCTACTTCTGCCTTACCAGCACCGTGTGGATTTCTGATAATCTTCTTTCCTGAAACGTCCTTCGTTGTAATTCTTTCTTTCTTTTCGCCGAATCCTACCTGAACTGCATCGTAACCGTCATTCTCAACTGTTTTAATCTGGGTTACAACACATGGACCAGCCTGTAATACTGTAACCGGTGTCAAAACACCGTTGTCGTCGAAAATCTGTGTCATTCCGACCTTTGTTGCTAAAATAGCCTTTTTCATTTTTCTTTCCTCCTAATTAATTCACAGCGGATTGCAGTCTGCAATCATACTAAATTACATCCAAAGATGCATTAGGTACTGTTATTACATATAAATCATGTTGCGGTTTGTTTTGAATTAGTCCGCTTCTAATTATTTCATCTTAACGTCGATGTAAACACCTGCAGATAAATCAATCTTCTGTAATGCGTCGATTGTCTTCTGTGTTGGAGCAATTACATCGATTAATCTCTTATGAGTTCTCTGCTCGAACTGTTCTCTTGAATCTTTGTACTTATGAACAGCTCTTAAGATTGTGATCTTCTCAATCTTAGTTGGCATTGGAACCGGTCCGCTAACCTTAGCACCTGTCTTCTTAACAGTATCGATAATCTGGCTAGATGCCTGATCGATAAGCTTGTGGTCATATGCCTTAAGTGTAATTCTCATAATCTGATTTGCCATAAAAAAAGCCGCCTCCTTTTCGCACTGAATCTTAGTACAACAAGTGGTGACTGCACACTCTCCCGTGTGTGTCCTAATTTCAATCAAAGAACAAACACGTCGTTTCTACCCTTTGGCAGACTGTTTTTGTGCAGTGACTTGCCGTCAGTTATTATTAATTGACATTCGCTCCACGAAAAACCTGCGTCAAATGGGCGCAGCAACCTCCGTTTCATCGCTATCATGTCACAGCAAAACTGATTATATACCAGTATTTTCAGTATTGCAAGCATTTTTTTATATTTTTGCAATGTGTTTCCAAATTGGGCAGTAGCTATAGGTATTGATATCGCCTTTTCCGTTGCAAAAAGCTTCCTTCTTTTATAAGCTTTATTCCAAGGCTTGTCTGTTCAACTATATATTTCTATCAAAGAATACCTAGAATATTCAATTTACCATGAAGGACCGTCATAATAATAGTAATTGTCATAATAATACTGGTACTCGTTAACACTTTTATTTCTTTCTTTAGTTCCCTGCTCCTCTAACTCTTCAAGCTGTTTCTTTTTTTCTTCTTTATCATCCGTGTCCTTATCATCCTTATCATCCTTATCATCTTTTTCCTTATTGTCCTTGTTATCCTCATTGCCGCCTGAACCGCTTTGGTTTTTGAGCATTTCCTCAAACGCATCAATTTCATCCTTAAGTCTCTGTGCATCTTCGTTATGTCCGTTATGGTCATTTTCATTTGCACAGCCATGTAAGGTCAGGACATCCTTAGCCTCTTCCAGTACTCCGAGTGTCTCCTCAAGATTGCTTTCCGTTATTTCATCCGGTTTAATCGGCGTAACCATTGCAAGCGCAAGATTGATTCGAATCAGGCATTCTCTGTCATGGGGTGGTTTTTTATCCAGCGCCTTTCGATACTCCTCTATGGCTTTCTCATAGCTGCCCGCTCTGAAATAATTATTTCCCTGGTTGTAATGGGAAATATAAGGTTCTGTAAACCCTAATACAGCCAAACTGTTTTTTTCATATTTGCCGTTATTATATTCATCTATCATAGACTCATTTGCAGCATAGTTAACGATGAGACAACCCCAAAATAATATAAATAAAATCCCAACGATAGCCAGTATTTTTTTCATAGATACGCTCACACTCTCCTTCTATACTCCACAAACTCATATAACAGCAAAAGCAGAAGCGGAATTACAAAGATGTAGTAAATATCATTATAGCCGTCCATATCCGTATCTGTCATTGACACCTTTGAATCATTCTTAATATCGCTCAGTACTTTATCAATGTCAGCTTTCTTGTTCATATTGACATAATCAATTCCCATGTCATCAGCTATCTGCCCAAGATTATCCTCGTCAATTTTAGATTTTGCGGTCTTATATGGATAGTCCGAGGTATCCTCTATTGCTACCGGTTTATCATCAAAATATGACTGGACATACATCTCACCGCCCTCTTTTGTTCCATAGCCAAGCACGGCACCGTTATCAATGTAATCCGCCGTCTCCTTAAAAGATTCAAGCGTATCATCATTTGTTATTTCCCCATCACTTATAAAAAATACGATTACATTTCCATTTTTCTTATCTTTTGCCGTTTTCAAAGTTTCAATCAGCATGTTTTTACATATATTCATGGAACTGCCTCTTGCATAAAATTCATCCAACGGATATATTGAATTGACAACACTCTTTGCATAATCGGCATTGTCAGTAAAAGGAGACAGCATATTTGCATTATTATCGAAGGAAATAACAGAAAACCTCGCACCATACAGCTCATCTATTATATAAGCACAGTCCTCCTTAACTGCTGTCAGTCTTTCTGTTTCCCCATTATAGTCCCTGGCAAGCATGCTGATGGTATTATCAACCACAAGCAATACATAGGCATCCACCTGTTTCGTCTTGCCTTTCACATTTCCATCCGGAACCATCATTCTTAAATTAATTACAAATATCAATACAATAATGACAATCTGTCTGATATATGGTATAACGCCTTTCCTTTTTAGAAGGAGCAATGCCGCACATATGATTGCCATCAGCCATATTGGAATAATCGGATTTATTATCATGTTATCCTCTGTTCTAATTATCCGTCATCTGCTATCTGCTGTACGGTATATATTGTTTGAAGAATATCAAAATACGTTGATACTTAACGAGCTTTTTAAAGTGAGTTTAGTACCACTACGTATTTTGCAAAGCGCAAGCGGTTCGTAAAACAATATATACCGTACAGCAGATAGCAGATGACGGATTCTTTTTATCGTTTCATAATTTTCGTTAAAACTATCATTGTCATAACTGACAGAAGAAGTAATATAAAAGGCAATTCAACAATCTCAATCTCTTGTATTTCCGCGCTTCCTTTTACAAGATTCTTACTTTTCTTCTCTATTTCACTTACTATCTGACCGAAAGTTCCTGACTCTTCTTCAAGATAGAACACCCCGCCGGTTTTTACAACTGCCTCCTGCATGGACTGCTTATTGGCATCGGTCATTTCCTTCGTTCCCACACCGAAGACCGTTACATTGTTTTCTTTACATATGTCAGCAGCTTCATCCAGTGTTACAATCGGCGTTCCCTGAATATCATTATCCGTGGCAAAAATAATAATTCGTGTCCGTTCCTCCTCCAAATCAGAGAAATCATAAACACTTGCAGCCAGACCGTCTCCAATTAAAGAACTTCCTCTCTCTTCTGCCCCAACCAATGTTCCGCCGGATATATATTCATCCAGATACAGCCAGTTATCCGGTAAATCTCCGCTTTCACTAAATTCAATACGCATATCAAGACTTTTCTCTATTAAATCAAGTTGTTCAATAATAAACTCATAATCATCCGTAAGTGGAGAAATCAAGACCGGACTGGCATTAAATATCACGATTCCAAACCGTTCTCCTTTTAGGTTATTTACGGTTTCCTTTAACTCCTCAACAAGATTTTTATTCAGATAATCAACGGATGTAGAAACATCTATGCATAGAATAATATCTCTGCTGTATTTTTCTTTATCAACCATTTTCGTCTTATACGGTCTGGCCAGCATAAAAAGGGATACCCCAACGCCCATCACACATGCTGCTATAAGCAGCCCTGACAATATCCTATACGTCAACATTTTCTTTTTGAAATAAGGATCATCTTTTGTATACAGTGTATTGGCAACCTTTTTACCGCCTTTGTAATTCTCCTTCTTATTCATTTTTATAAATAACAAGATAAAAAGAAGAACGAATACCGCTATGCCTATGTATAGTACAAATTGATTTTTTAATTCCATCTCTCTATAACCCTTTTTGTTTTCTCTATTGATGCACTGGTGTCTCCTATTGATTTCTGGGCAAATTCAGGCGCATAATATTCGGTAATCAGTTCCTCCAGCATCGGCATATTCAGCGTTTTAATTTCTTGGAGCGTATAATGCTGCACCTTTATTCCTGTTACCTCATAAACAAATTTACGTATGCATACACTCATTTTCTGATATGCCGTTCTTACGCTGATTTTGTTTTTCTTTAAGTCATTTTCAATTTTGTATAACTCTGTAATATATTTTCTTTTCATTGCAGATATCTCATCAAATGACTTCTGCCTGACTACAGGAATTTCTGTATTCCGTTTCTTCTTACTTACTTCAATCATCTTCTCTATAATGAAATAAACAATAACTGCAACAGCTATCATTCCGATAGCAATGATTGGCCATATTGCATATGAAAATGGTTCCTGTAATTTAACTGATGTTTCCATATTACCTCTTTTCAACCTTGTGTCTGTTCAGCAGTTCAATAATCTTGATATCTATCTCATCCGTATTAGAAATCGTAGACGAAGCGATACCATATCTTTTCAATTTGTCCATACATTCATCATACACCGCCTGTCTCTTTTCTGATTCGAGCTTTGCCAGCTTCTTATCCGATGTAAAAAATTCCGGAAGATAATTCTCTCCTTCAATATCATATACATTTCTTCCCTCTGTTTTAGCATCGCTAACATTGACAAGAAGTACATCATGCATTACCAAAAGTCTTTTCAGCGTTACCTCCGATATATTTCTAATCCCTTCTATATCCGTTACAATCAGAATAATCATCCGTCTCCTGAAATTGCGGATAATGTACTCAAGAGGAACATTGATATTGGATTCATTTCCCATAGTTACGCTTTTATGATAGTCTGCCAAAATGTTTTCAATATTCATAAGCCCCCTTCTAAAAGGAAAATGATTCACTGATTTCTCAGTTGCATATGTCGCACTGACATAATCACCATTTTTATTTACAAGATATGCCAAGGTACCTGCACACATATAAGCCACTTCACATTTTTCCTGAGTCTCATTCGAATATGCAAGCATTCTTTTATTTGTATCCATTACAAGCATTATGTTATGCTTCTTCTCGGCAATATATTGTTTAACCAATAATTTCCGACCTCTGGCAGATGCCTTCCAATCCACATCCTTGATATCATCTCCCACAACATATTCCCTAAGCTCATCAAAGTCCATACTTCTGCCCTTGTAAACAGAATTGTACGAACCGTCAAGGATTCTTGATGTTGCTCTGTTCGTGTGTATTGTACTGTATCGTTTTAGACTTAACTGAATCTTTGAAATATATTTCATCCTCATGGTGTCTTAACTGCTCCTATGATTGCATCTATAATTGCTTCCTCGCTCACTCCATCTGCCGTTGCTGCAAAATTCAGCATAATCCGGTGTCTCAATACAGAATGTCTCATTGTCTTAACATCATCAGGAATACAAAATGCCCTGCCATTAAACAATGCCACTGCCTTTGCCACTTCCATAAATGAAATTGCTGCTCTTGTACTCGCCCCCATAGCCACATACTGAGCTAATTCAGGTTTCAAAATCTTATCCGTGTTTCTGGATGCCTGAACGATATCAACAATATATTTTTTAATGGAAGGGTCAATATATACCTTTTTACAGAGATTTTGAAGAAAAACCATATCCTCAATCGTAGCGACTGCGTGGCTTTCGGAAAATACATCTGCCTCAATTCTGTTGAGTATCTCAATTTCTGAAGCCGTATTGGGATATGTAAGCTTTACCTTTAAAAGGAATCTGTCAAGCTGCGCTTCCGACAGAATATAAGTACCTTCCTGTTCAATAGGATTCTGTGTAGCAATTACAACAAACACATCCGGCAGCTTATATGTCTGACCGCCGATACTGATTTTATGTTCCTGCATGGCTTCAAGCATGGCACTCTGGGTCTTTGCACTAGAACGGTTTACTTCATCAAGCAAGACAAAATTTGCATATACCGGACCTACTTTATTTTCAAAGGAATTTGTAGCCATATTGTATGTTTGTGTACCGATAATATCGCTTGGCAAAAGGTCAGGCGTACACTGAATTCTTGAAAATCTTCCATTTACAGCATCCGTTAAAACCTTCGCCGCCGTAGTCTTTGCAAGACCGGGCACCGATTCAAGAAGTATATGTCCATTTGCCATCATTGCAATCAGAATTGCAAAACCTAGAAAGGGCTGTCCCACCACTTTGCCGTTATAATAGTTGTTCAATTTGTTTATGATTCCCATTGCCCTTTGCAATTCTTCATTTGTTATCCCTGTATTTTCCTGCATATTTAACTCCTCTCGCCTGTGCATATATTCGTTTACAATTATACAATCGTGATTTTATGATTCCAGCTTAATAAATATGAATATCTATCTTAAGCAGCCGTCATCCGTATGCCATGATAAGGGTATTTCATCCGTCAATCACAATACATACATATTTTCTACTTCAGCTTGAAGGTCTGCTTCAATTTGATGCCTTTGTTGCCATATATTTCCAATTTAGGAAAGCTCAATATAAAAGCATATTCAGAATTGTACCCATAATGAGCTGTGGAAAAGCCTCGAAAATTCTCTGTCAGCGACTCAAACAGCTCCTGCATATCGTCAAGCCTGCCTCCTTTTGCTGCTATATAATTGTATATAAAGCTTTCAACCACTTTATTATCATCTGTCAGATTGATGTATAGCTGATTGCTGTCATACTCTGTATGCATACCGGAAGCTTCATTTTTTATAAAAGCCTCAAAATGCGTATACCCATAGTTTCTGATATCAAAGTCTCTGTATTTCCTGCACAAAATTTCATATGCGGCTTCTGCCGTAAGCCTTTCACCTCTCCCCTTATACGAGGATGCGATGTCACGAATTGCCTTTACAATATCAGCTATAGGTGTAACATACGCTTCTACCGGTCTCCCAATCAGCGCCTCAAGGTATATAAGGTTTGTACACTCATGGATAAGCATCTTGCATTTTGGGCAGCTTCCAAACACGATAACTCGCTTTCCCTTTTCTCTAATTAATGAAAGTATCGGAGCAATCGATTCATCTAAAGTGGCTATCATGATTGTGTCAGCTACATCCTCGTCTATGGCTTTCATCATGTCTGCCACCATCCTCATGGGAATCCGCTCTTTATATATTGAAGGTGTTTCTACTATATAAAAGGAATTATCATCCGGCACGTTTTTATATCTGTTATTCTTATGAAATGCGCCATATGCATTTCTTACTATTACATCTCCCTGTGTTATTGCTTCCCTATATATTGCATCAATATATTGATAGTCAATGCTG
This sequence comes from uncultured Coprococcus sp., assembly GCA_964488185.1. Classification (GTDB taxonomy): domain Bacteria; phylum Bacillota; class Clostridia; order Lachnospirales; family Lachnospiraceae; genus Coprococcus. Next base: position 17,672 of record CAZATW010000052.1, read on the forward strand.
TTTGCATCTACAAATAAAGCAATCCTCATTCGTATCTCCTTTCATTTTCTGATATCATCTCCATCAGCGTCTGTTTTATGGCAAATTCCTCACAAAGCCTTTTCGCTTCGTCAAATGCCCTCTCCCGCTTCTTTTCAGATACATTTTTTCGAACTGCTCTGATTAATATATTCTTTGGAGAATGTTCGATATCAATAAACTCCATCAAATCTGTTTTGTAGCTACAACTTTCAAGAATACAGCCGCGTATGGCATCTGTCATCAACGCCGATGTTCGTTCCTTTATAATTCCATATTTCGTCAGCGCAGACAATTTCTCCGAATGTATCTGTCTGTTTACCTCATGCTGACAGCATGGAACAGAAAGGATATAATCTGCGCTCCAGCAAATTGCATTATAAAGTGCATAATCTGTCGCAACATCACAGGCATGAAGTGTAACTACCATATCTACATCCACATCCGTCTTATAACCGTTTATATCTCCAAGTTCAAATTTCAGCTTATCATATCCGAATTTCTTGGCAAGCATGTTACAGTCCGCTATTACCTTTTCTTTCAAATCAAGCCCCGTAATATGGGCCTCTATTTTCTTTATCTCTACCAGATAATAATATAAAATAAATGTCAGATATGATTTTCCACAGCCAAAATCCACAATATTGATAGAAGGTTTGTGATAATTCTTAAGTACATCCTCAACCATTTCTACAAATCGGTTTATCTGCTTATATTTGTCATACATGGCATGTACAATTTTGCCTTCCCTTGTAAAGATACCAAGCTCCTTAAATACGGGAATATCCATTCCCTCTTCCAGTATATATCTCTTTTCCCGATTATTCCCTTCTATCGTAATAGCCTTTCCCGTAACCTTTCTTTTATTTACTGCAAATTTCCCCTTTTTGGAGATTTTAACATCATATTCCCATTCCGCAGAAAAAGAATTAATTTGTTTAAAATTCCCCTCTAAGCATTTTTCAAGCTTGGAAACAAGCATTGTTTTCTCTATATTCTCATGGAAAACCTGCTTGTCAGTATATTTTTCAAGCTGATAAACATTCTTCCCACTGATTATCTTACGTGCAAATACAATTTTTTTATATTCTCCTTTACCGCCACTTATCACTATCTTATATGGATTTGTTTTTTCTATTTCCAATAATAATTCTTCCATATCGCATTTCCTTGTATCATATTCTAACCAGCCAACGCTGTATACTATTTCCTTCCAAATTATTGTTTTCATTTTAGCATATAAACGAAACACAGTCTATCAACTATCTCTATTATTAACGCACCTTTCAGTTTCATTTGCGCAACTTTCCTTTTCATTTGCACTGTTTTCGTCATCTTTGCTGCAACCTCCATTATTACTTTGGTGTGGCAGCATCCTTTACCACCCAGCTTTGAAAGGAAAAAATAATTCGCACTATTTTTACAGAAAACAAGCCTCTT
>CAZATW010000053.1:0-18755 GCA_964488185.1 uncultured Coprococcus sp.
CATTATCTCGACTCCTCTAATAATTGCATATAATCACTTCTTCTCCAACTCTGTTGGACGCATCCGAATTAATCATACGCTTAACGCTTACAACATCTATTCTGTAGCCTTTACCGCCATACAACTCATTTATCAAATCTGTATTATGATTCGTAAGCATACAATAACAACCTCTGGCAGTTAATTCATCAAACAACTTCGCCAATCTTTTGTGACTTTCAATATCAAAGCCCTCTTTTGTATAGGATTCAAAAGAAGTCGGATTTAGAGGTGCATACGGACTGTCTATGAATACAAAGTCTCCTTTTTTTGCATCCCTGCAGGCAACCTCGAAATCTCCATCAATAATAGCTACACCTTTCAGATATTCCGATGTTTCCATTATTGCATTTTCATCTATCGATGCCCTTCTGCTGTTGTTATACGGAACATTGAATAGCCCCTTTCCATTTACACGGTACAAGCCGTTGAAACAATGCTTATTGATAAACACAAACAATGCGGCCAACTCCACATCAAATTCCGCTTTCATAAGCTTATCGTTATAATGCTCTCTAAGAGAATAGTAGTATTCCTTACCATCCTCCCACATTTCCTCATCTAGCTTTTTAACTGCTTTCAGAAATACTTCCGGTGCATTTTGAATCTGCTTATATGTGTTAATCAATGCCTTGTTTATGTCATTTATCAGAGCATTTGCAGGTAGCAGTTCAAACGTCACCGCACCGCCACCTACAAATGGCTCATAATAGTTATTATATTTTTCTGGCATACGCTCTTTTATCTGTGGTAATAGCTGACGTTTTCCACCAGCCCATTTCACAAATGGAGCTATACTCGAATTACTCATTTTGATTCCTCTTCTCTATGTCCGTCAAAGGACAATCTTCTACATATCTATTATACTTACAAATGTGCCAAATAACAACCAAAACTTTCACTCTTTGTGAATTAAATTACTTCTGAAATACAAAAATATACTCATGTGCCAACAAGAGGAAATTATTGTTCTGCTTCTCCCAATATTCCGTTGAGCAACAGTTATGCTGTTCCTTAATTATAATCTCTTTATTTGTAAATCCTGCCTGTAAAAAGCACTCCATCATACGAAAACCTAACGGAATTACTTTCCCATATTTTCTCACATCCCCAATCATTACAGCGCACATTTTCCCCTTCTTCAGCACTCGATAAGATTCTTCTGCCACTTTCTTCATTTCTTGCAAGAATTCATCCACACCAAGTAACGAAATATCCCCTTCAATACCTTTACTGTACTTGATGATATTTGCGTATGGCGGATGCGTACAGATAAAGTCAATACGGCTATCTTTGATAAAATGTAAATCAGTAGCATTTCCATTTCGAGTAAATATCTTTGAATTTGTTTCACATTGGAATTGTAAATTTGTTTCAGAGATTGAAACTGACTGCGGATTGATATCAATACCTACCGCATTACGATTGAGTAGTTTTGCCTCTACTAAGGTTGTTCCACTACCCATAAACTGATCTAAGACCCAGTCCCCCGGATTTGAATAGCGAAGTATCAGATTTCTTGGTACATATGGCGACCAATTTCCTCGATACTTTCCTGAATGCGTTGCCCAACTGCCTCTGTCCGGAAACGACCAGACTGTTGTTGGCTCAAGCTTAAAACTATTTGGTTGTAAACTTATAAGATATACCTCCTCTTCTATATTTTTCTATTATTCTAACTCACATCTCTACAAATGTCCATTGCTCTTTTCTTTCACTATAAGTGAATTTATCTTGCAAACAACTCATGCGATAATATTCACAAATAGTGAAAGAGGTATTCATATGTATTTTCAAAACGATACTGACCTATATCGGGTTATAGGCTCAAATATAAAGCATTACAGAGAACAAGCAAAATTAACACAGGTACAACTTGCTGAGCAGGCAAAAATCAGCATCAGCTATATTTCTAAAATCGAAGCTGCTGGATGCGATAAGAGCCTTTCTATATCAGTACTCAATCAGATAGCAAATGTACTTGGTGTTGAAATAACAAATTTTTTTAAGGAGGTAGATACTGAATGACCTATGATGAAATGAAAAAAATCGTTTTAGACCTTCCTTTTGATACTATGACCGAAATCTATAACAACGGAGAGCAAGCAATTCTAATATATCGCCCTAGTACATTATCTGAACGCTTTAAAAATTATGACGTAAATACAAATTTTCAAATATTTCTTAGAATAGGTGATGACAAACCATTCCGTCCGAATCACTTGCGCCTGCTTATTGATTTAAAATTGCGTGCCAGAGAACTTCCACAAGCCAGAGAAGATCTTCTCATCGCTTTTGACAAAATCTTTTATGGAAAGGAACCTTTAGATGCAATTAAACCATTAACCCATATTCGTTTTACACAATATATTAATCCAATTGATATTACGGCTATATTGGCTCAATTATTTATAATTGAACAAGATATCGGATATGGTGGTAAAAGTACATTTGACCCGCCATCGCTATACATACATGGTTGGATTCGAACATTTATTGATGCAGACCAAGAAATCGACCAAGTAGTATATCGCATTTGTAGAAATACACCTCCTGCTGTAAAATACACATGTCAGGATAACAAAAATCATCCTAAATATAACCCTAATGCACCGTTACTTTGGTATGTAGATTAAAAGAAAGTGGTAAGATGCCTCGTCAAAAGCATCTTACCAATCTTTTTACCTTCTAAGCCCATCTCTAACCTTCTCAAGCACCATTCCGACTTTCTCCTGAAACAGTTCAAACAAATTCTTCTCCCCGATTATATACTGTTTCATAAAGTTATACGCCTTTTCCAGCAGTTGCTTAAGCTTAGAGTTTTCTTCCTTCAATTGTACATTCTCATACATAACATCTACAAGCTTCTCCCTCAGGGTTTCGTTGCCTCCGGAGCCTATTGCCATATCATAAACCTGTTCTGCAATATTGGCTTTTCTTTGAAGCTCTGTAGCCTGCTCCTCCAAATCAGCCATCGCATCACATTGTGTCTGAATATGCGCCTCCATCCGTTCTGCTCGTTCATTGGCTTCACGAACCTTTTTCGTTGCTTCTTCGTAATCCTCTTGGCAGTAGGCTACTTGTTTGGATAAGTAATCACAATCATTTGATAATCGTTGCACATCCTGCTCCAACTGTTCCTTCTCCTGCAACTTCTCATCTGCCTGCTCTGTCAATTCGTCATAACGCATTTTCTCCTTCGCAACCTTATATTCCATAACGGACAAATCATGGTTACGACCTTTTGACTTTTCTTTTATCCGGTCCCCTAAAAAACACTCTACTCTCTGATTTGCAAATTCTCTTAAATCATCCTGCAGAATCTTTGATAGTGTCTCCGGTGTAAATACGCTACGCTTTGAAACCTGCCTGTATAAACTTTTCTTAAATCCCGCTGCTACCGGAACACCAATCACATGCATATGTGGACTATCCTCATCCATATGGATTACAGCATTGGCAACTTTAAAATCCGGCAGTTTTCTTTGAAGCTCACTCAACATTAATTTGTAGATTTGCGTCATATAAACTTTACCATCATCATTCTGTTTCCAAAATTCTCTGTCTCCAATCTGGGAGATGATCTCCACTGCCATGTCTTGTTCCTTAGATGCCACATGTTCAAAATAATCATCAATCTTTCTGTCTGCTCTTTTCTGACAATCATTATAAACCATAAGAGACAAATCAAATTCCTTATGATAAACATCCTTTACATCCTGAACAAGATTAGTTGTTCCGTATATCAAGAAAATATTATCCGCATTATAATCTGCTGATTTATACTTACGAAGATTATGCTTTGCAACCTTCTGAAGTTTTGCTTCCGATGTTATTGCACTTTTCTTATTACTCACATGAGCTGTATAAGATATGCCACCCATACACTTCCTCCTTATCCGTAAATTCTCCCGGAGCAGTGCTGTTATCATCTTCGCTCTGCCAAAGATGATAACCCCCTAGCAGATTTGGCAAGCCATTCATCAACAAAGTTGATGACGAATGCAAGCATTCTCGCTTTCCTCATTGCTCGCACCAAATCTGCGGGGGCTCTCCGAGGGTTACACCGACAAGAAGTAAACTTCGTCGGTGTATATTAGCTACCTTCCATACTGATATATCTATCCATCGTAATCACATCCTTTCTCTAATCTTTCTATACTGTCTCAGGAATACTTCTGAAGTAACCTGTCTCTTCCCAAACTTTTTTATCGGGACAATAATAGTTGTATTCATTCGAATCTTCCATCTTTATTGCTACACCGAATTTGAGAACCCCTTGCTGAATACCAACTCTTACATACTGAGCATCCTTCCCCATAGCCTTCGCTATCTCCTTGATTGGTACATTCCGTCCTGTAAAAGCTGGTAAATCAACCTTATATTGTACCTCTGGCATTTCTACCACCTCCTGCATATAGAGCATTTCTTGCTCTGTTTATGTTCTGTATTATATAGACCTTTGTTTGCTCTGTCAATAGTGTTAATAATAATGTTGACAATTCATTTTTGATATGTTAGATTGACTTTACAGGAGGTTGGTAAGATGAATACAGGTAAAAAAATTAAGCTAATCCGTACATTTCGAGGATTAACTCAAAAAGAACTTGGAGAAGCGTGTGGCATCCACGAAGTTGCCATCCGCAAGTATGAATTAGGCAAGAATATTCCAAAACCTGAACAGCTTAGGAAAATCGCCGAAGCACTTAATGTCAATGTAAATTCATTGGTTGAGTTCGACATTCAGGCTGACGGAGATGTGCTCCCTCTCCTCTTTGCCATTGATGAAGCATTCAATGTATCAATTAAAGAGGCAGATGGCGAACCGGGAATATTCTTTGACAACAAAAATCTCGTACAATTCTTAAAAGACTGGCAGACAATGAAGGAATTACTTTCATCCGGCAGTCAGACGGAAGATAATTATGAGATTTGGAAAACCATACGTCCAAGTGTAACAAAAACAATCCACGAGGATTAGCAACTACTCTGTTTCGCTATCAGCTTGCTGAATCCAAAGCGAAAGGAATGGTGCTTATGAAGTTACCCAACGGATACGGAAGCGTTGTAAAACTTTCCGGGAAAAGAAGAAAACCTTATCAGGTCAGAAAGACAACAGGCTGGCACTATAATAAGGAAAAGGACAAACAGGTTCAGGATATGATTACAATTGAATACACTGCTACAAGAGCTGAAGGCTTACAGATGCTTGCAGAGTACAACAATAATCCATTCGATACCAAAGCTGCCAAGATGACCTTCTCTGATATATATGAAGAATGGTTCAAGCGTAAGTATCCTACTGTATCCGAATCCAATGTCAAAGAATATACCGCATCCTATAAGGCATGTGGTACCCTTTACAACAAAGTTTTTAAGGATATTCGACTGATAGATTTGCAAACTGTCATTGATACTTGCGGAAGAACTTTCCTACCCTCAAGAAAATCAAGGTTCTTTTCAATCAGTTTTTCGATTACGCCTTAAAAAATGATATTTGCAACAAAGATTATTCAAGTTTTGTGGATGTAGCACAGTATAAGGACCGCAATCCAAATAAGTATGACCGAAACAAATTTGAGAAAGAAGAAATTAAGCGGATATGGGAGCAGAAAGATGATAAGTATTATCAAATCATATTGATGCTACTGTATAACGGAGTAAGAATTTCAGAGTTCTTGGATTTAAAAAAGGAACATGTTCATCTTGAGGAACAGTACTTTGATGTAATCAGCAGTAAAACAGAAAACGGCATCCGTAAAGTACCAATTGCAGATAAATTTCTTCCTTTCTACAAGAGCTGGTACGAATCCTGCCCTGACTGTGAATACTTGCTTCATACAGAAGACGGAAAGCATTTCACTTACAGAAACTATTATGATAGCTACTTCCATCCATTGATGGAGCAACTTAAGATTGACCGCACACCACATTGCTGCAGACACACATGTATTTCCATGTTAGCAGAAGTCGGTGTCGATCAGACGATTATCAAGAAGATTGTGGGGCACTCCGGTGCAATGACTTTAACCGAGAAAGTATATACCCACTTTGATGTTAAGGAGCTTGTAAATGCGATTAATCGAATTTAGTTCCAAGCGGTCATTCGCAGATTGCGTTGCAATCATGCTCATGTCGCGCTGGCGCGCTATACCACTCAGCAAATACTTTTCGATAGATGCAAGCATCATCTCAAAGTATTCACTGACTGTTACACCGCTTGTAGGAACGCGCAAAAAGAAAGGACACTTTCCAGTAATTCCTTACTGAAAAATGTCCTATACATATCATTGATATTCGTGTTGCATACTTGTTGCATATGTGTTGCATACCATTTGAAATCCAACACATCTGACAACTTTCCACAACCTCTGTAACCCTTGTAAAATCAGGCTTTTCTCGAATCTTGCGTTTCGAAAAGATTATCTCTTTGAGAACTGAGGAGCTCTTCTTGCTGCCTTTAAGCCGTATTTCTTTCTCTCCTTCATTCTTGGGTCTCTTGTCAGGTAGCCTGCCTTCTTGAGGATTGGTCTGTACTGCTCTGAGTCAGCCTCAAGTAATGCTCTTGAAATGCCATGTCTGATAGCACCGGCCTGACCTGTGAATCCGCCGCCCTTTACATTAACCATAACATCAAACTTGCCCTCTGTACCTGTAGCAACAAGTGGCTGCTTAACGATAACCTTTAATGTATCAAGGCCGAAGTACTCATCCATGTCCTTCTTGTTAATTGTAATCTTACCAGTACCAGGAGCGATATAAACTCTGGCAATACTGCTTTTTCTTCTTCCTGTTCCATAGAACTTTGTTGTCTTAGCCATTTGTCATAATCCTCCTTCTTAGTACTTAATCTCTAAAACTTCTGGCTTCTGAGCCTGATGCTTGTGCTCAGGTCCTGCATATACATGAAGCTTTGTAATCATGCTTCTTCCAAGTGGTCCCTTTGGAAGCATGCCCTTAACTGCTAAACGGATTACATCCTCTGGCTTCTTAGCCATCTTCTCTTTTAATGTTGTCTCTCTCATACCGCCAACATAATCTGAATGATTGTAGTAAATCTTCTGCTCCAGCTTCTTACCGGTTACCTTAATCTTGTCAGCGTTTACTACTATTACATAATCACCTGTATCAATGTGTGGTGTAAATGTCGGCTTATTCTTGCCTCTTAAAATACTTGCTATCTCTGAAGATAAACGTCCTAAAGTATGTCCTGTAGCATCCACTACATACCACTTTCTCTCTATTGTTGATGGGCTTGCCATAAAGCTCTTCATCGTGGTACCTCCTAAAATATTTAAAATATTGGTATATAAAGATATGTTCTTTACCGGGGCATTGGTTTGGAACATATTTATAAACTTCACACATTCAAACATTATATTATACTCATCCAAGCGTGTCAACGGATTTTTTACAATTTGTACCTTATTTTATTCCTAAATAATATTTTAATTCCGCTGTGGTTTTTGTCAATAATTCATAGGATGGCGTTTTATCCTTATTAAAGATTCCCGCAAAGATACCCAGAAACCAGCCAAGGTTCAAGACTCGCTCGCGAGTCTTGGCGCGGGATTCGTGTCAGCGTTAGCTGACATAACTCATTTACGAATCCTCTGCTATATTATCAAAATATACATTTATATGATTTCCATTGTCTGACTCATAGTCAATGAATGTATCCGTTTTCTCTGTTACCTTATACTCTTCCGGCATACGGTTATCTTGGAACATGGATTATCACCACCCCCAAAATCATTGCTGCAAAGGATTCCATTGTCCGCAAGCTGCGGTGTTTCTTCTGTAAGCTCCTCTGTCGTCTCTTCTGATTCTGATGGCTCTGTCATTTCTGTTGAGCCCTCGTCCGTTTTATCATCTGCAAATGCGTCCTCGTTCCCCGTCGTATTTTCTGCTTCATCCGTCATAAACTCTTCCGTAGTGGTTTTAGTTGCAGTCTCCTTTTCACTTTTGGAATTGTCCGCATCTCTGTGCATAATGATAATTCCTGTCACGACACCGCCTACGACTGCCACCGATACAATGCCCGCTGCAATTTTTGCTTTTGCTGTTCTAAACATCACTTTTGCTCCTTTTTCTGCTATTTTTTACCCATTATGTTTGGAACAGTACCTGAAACATCAGGATTCATAATCGTGCCGGGAATATTTGCCTCACTGGAAATACCCTCTGTACCCAAGCCACTTGCTGTACCCGAAATACCTTCTGCACCCAAGCCACTTGCTGCACCGGAAATACCCAAAAATGCAGGTGCTGCATATGGTATGTACATATTCTGCATCTCGTACATAAGCAGGCTTGTAAGAAAAGGTACGACCCCAACCGAATAAAGCTTATCATCATTTTACTTTTCGTATTGCTGTACACCTGCCTTGATTTTTGCCCTTGCCACACTTAAACGATATGTAACCGTCTTTTTGCATGATTGGTTACATATTCTTCCGGTAGAAAATTCTCATTTTCTTCTGTCATGAGATTTCCAGCGTTTCTTCATCCATCGGAACAGGTCTCTTTTGATTCAAATAGTTTTTGCATTTGTTTACTGCAATTCTGGTCAGTCATGGCATAAATTTACTTCTATCTTCCAGCATTGATAAATATTGAAATGCAGTTAAATATACATCCTGCGTGATATCGAGTGCATCCTGTTCATTTTGCAAAAAAACTGATACAGGTAAAATACACAACCCTGTAGCTCTGCTGATAAAGAAGCTCAAACGAATATGCATCTCCGTTCACTGCCCGGGTTACCAAATCATTCATATCATTCGTGCTATCCATCATATTTTCCTCCTGATTATGATTAAAAATACTTGTTCCATTTCATATAGACAAATTAAAAAGCATTTTTATTGGGTTTTTTCCAAAAAAATTTAATAAAGCTGAAAAAAGTGTGCGTCTAACGCACACTTTCGTCCTGCAAACAGTCACCAATCTAATATATTTTTCTGACGTCACTCAACCTTTTACCAATTTATCTACATATATTTGATTTCCACCAGTGTCAACCCCTTTGCTTCTGCCTTTGGACCGGCTTTGCCCCTGTCCTTTGCAAGCAATATTTCTTCTACACATTCAGGCTGCCAGATTCCAAGTCCTACCTTCATTAAAGTTCCTACAATAATCCTTACCATATTGTACAGGAAACCATTTCCGCTAATTCTTATCGAAATAATATCCCCCGTCTTTTCTATTTCCAGAGCTGTAATTGTCCGAATTGTATTTTCCACCTGCGTTCTGGTGGAACAAAAGCTTTTAAAATCATGTTCACCTACCAGACATTCTGCCGCCTGCCGCATTTTCTCCACATCCAGTGGATAGTAAACAAATGATGTGTAAAGGCGTTTTGTTGGCATATCAAATCTACGATTCAAAATCTGATATTCATAGGTCTTAATCGTATCACAAAATCTCGGATGGAAATCAGCCGCCACTTCGCAGGACTCCTGAATTCGTATATCGTCCGGCAACATCTGATTTAATGCAAACGAAAACTTCTCCGGCGGAATTTTAGACTCCGTGTCAAACACTGCTACATTGCCAAGCGCATGAACACCGGAATCCGTACGACTTGCACCGATAACCTGTATATTTTCCCTGCACAACTCACATAATGTCCGATTCAGCACTTCTTCAACCGTAATTCCGTTTTTCTGTATCTGCCACCCACAGTAATTTGTACCGTCGTAAGCGACAACTAATTTAACCCGTACCATTCCGTATTCCTTTCCTTATCCGTCACATTATTGTTATTATAATATGACAAATACATCCAAAACAAGTCTGTTTTCCGAAATACAAAAAATAACCATTTTAAGATACAGAAAGCTTCCCATTTTTTATGGTGCATACGGAGCTTCAAATTGCTCCAGCTACTTCCCAATAGCCTTGTACAATTCGTCTATTGCATCTTTACTATCACATTTGATATCAGGCTCGATAAATCTATCCGTCGTTTCCATATCAATTCTATACCACTTCTTGGTCGATATCTGCATAAAAAGCTCAGAATTTGGAAGTTTAAAAAATGCTACATCTCCATAGCCATTCGGGTCATTACCTGATGCCTCACCAATAATTAAGCCAACAATCTATACAAAGCAATTGCACACGCATACATTATCATTATCCCATAGGTGAAATAATCTGCTCTTTCATATCTGAGAGGCCGCATTCTGCTTCTTCCCTCACCACCATGAAAACATCTGGCATCCATAGCCTCCGCCAAATCGGCGGCACGCCTTATTGCAGATACAAAAAGCGGAATAAAGACAGGTATATAGCTTTTAACCCTTCTGAATATATTTCCGCTTTCAAAGTCTGCACCTCTTGACAGCTGCGCCTTCATGATCTTGTCTAATTCTTCCATAAATACAGGTATAAATCTTAGAGCGATTGTCAGTATCATTGCAAGCTCTGCTACAGGAACCTTGAATACCTTTAGAAAGCCAAGTGACGACTCAAGCCCTGCCGCAAGATTGATAGGCATCGTCGTATACGTCATAACTGCCGAACCAAGTATCAGATATACCAATCTTACCGTCACCTTTATCGTTGTATACAGGCTTCCCGTGGTTATATGAAGCTTCCAAACTGTCAGCAGCACTTCCCCTGAACCGTTAAACAAACTGAATAACACTGTAAATGCAATAAAAATCCAGACCACCTTAAGTCCTCGTATCATATAAGAAAATGGAACCTTAGACAAGCCTATATATACGACAAGAAATGCCGTGGCAAATATCAGCATATACAAATCGTTGCAGAAAAACAGGGTTATGGCATATATCAATGTTATAAAAAGCTTACTCCTTGCATCCAGACTGTGTATAAGCGATTCTCCGTTATAATATTGTCCTATCGTAATATCTCTAATCATGTTTTCTCCTGCCAAATTGTATGTTCCAATTCATTATATCTATCCTTAGCCGATTAACCTTTCTATCTATACATCCATTGATAATATCTTCATTTCTCTGCTCCAACGTATTCCACCGCAATCATTCATAATAAATCATGCATCTGTCTGTTTTTTACCTTATCTAAATACATAACTTAATACATGACTCTATTTCCTCTACAACCGCTTTGTATTGATTTGAGCGGATTGCCACCTCTGGCTTCATTTTCTCCTTAAATATATACATATCGGGAAGCTCCAGCCTATTTTCTTTTACAAACACCTCATCTGCAAATGCCAAATCAGGTTTTCCGTCAAAGGAAATGCAACCATCCTTCATTACAATAAGCCTGTCAGCCACCTCATAAATATCGTTCATATCATGCGACACAATGATAACTGTTGCATTTTCCATGTTCCTAAAATCATTGATACATTGAAACAGCATCTCTTTTCCTTCATAATCCAAGCCTGCCACGGGTTCATCCAAAATAAGTATTTCAGGCTTATATGCAAATATTCCTGCCAAAGCAACACGTTTTCTCTGACCACCAGACAATTCAAACGGTGATGCATCAAAATACTCTTCTTCAAGACCTGTACGCTTTAACGCTTCCATTGCTGCAAGCCTCGCCTCCGCCTTGTCCATTCCAAAGTTTTTCGGACCATACATTACATCCTTAAGAACAGTATCCTCAAACAACTGATATTCAGGATATTGAAATACAAAACCTATCTTTTTCCTAAGTGCTTTAAGGTTTTTTGTACGCATAACATCTATTCCGGCAACTGTCAGCGCTCCTGATACAGGTCTTATTAATCCATTTATCATCTGGAGAAGTGTACTTTTTCCAGAGCCTGTATGTCCTGCCAGGGCAACAATCTCTCCTTTCTTTACAGTAAATGATGCGTCCTTCACTGCATGTACCCCTACATCACCTTTACTATAAATATACGACAATTTTTCAGCCTGTATCATTATATTCTCATTTACATAGCTACCTGATGCCGCCCATTTTTCTCCACTAGCTTTCTTATCAACAATGTCTGTTTCTTTGACGCAATCCGTTATTGCAATACCTTTACTATGAATAGTCTCCTTTAACATATTTGCAAGTCTGTTACTTGTTTCGAATCTATCAACAATCTGTTTACTGTTGCTGTCCTGATTTTTTATATTACTAAATTCTCTTTCTAATCTATTTATCAATGGCAACTCAATACCAAAATTCTCAAGGTCCTTTTCATTTTCTGAAAGAAGATTCTGCGGCTTCCCCTGAAGCCTCACGTTCCCCTCAGACATTACATAGATATAATCTGCGTGTAATGCCTCTTTCATTTTATGTGTAATCAATATAACCGTTATATTCTGCTCCTTGTTTAGCCTGATTGCAAGCTCTAAAATATCTCTTGCAGCAGCAGGGTCAAGCATAGAGGTCGCTTCGTCAAATACAATACATTCAGGCTTCATTGCCATAACAGAGGCAATCGCAAGACGCTGTTTCTGTCCTCCGCTCAGTCTTGATGTATTTCTGTCTATATATGCTGACATCCCTGTAAGCGAAAGTGCAGTATGGATTTCCTTCCAGATTGTTTCCGTTTCCATACCAAGATTTTCAAGTCCAAAACCGACATCCTCAGCTACGGAGTTACCAACTATCTGATTATCAGGGTTCTGAAATACCATTCCGACCGTTTTTCGGATTTCTAATAGATTTTCCTTATCTGCCACATCTTTTCCTGCTATCATTATGCTGCCTTCATGAGCCGAAAGCAATCCGTTCATATGTCTCGCCAAGGTAGATTTTCCGGAACCGTTTCTACCCATGATTGCTATTATGCTGCCCTTCCTCGCCGTTATGTCTGCATCCCTGACAGCAAAATGCTCGCCGATAATATTTCCGTCAGAATCCTTGATATTAAATTTGTGTGATAGCTCCTTAATATCTATAAAAGCCATGCTATATCTCCTAAAATTGAAAGATTATCTATACTAGCCTGTTTTATCAATTAATGAATGAAATGTTATAGATTCTTACCAAAGTAGTAAAACAGCTCATTCCAGTGAACATATATTGCACAAATAAAGACAATGATAAGTATAACCGCACTTACACCTAAAATCTTCTTTCTACTCATTTCTGCCTCTGGTACTGAAAGACTATTTTCCCATTTGCTTACTGTTTGCCTGACAACATTTTGTCTGGCTGCCATTTGTGCTTGTGAGAATCCTCTATCTTTTCTTAGTGTTTTAAAATTTTCGTTGGTCATATGCAAAAAAAGGCTGAAAGCACAATATTTTTGTACTAACAGCCCTCTTTTATTTAACTATTAAACTAACTCAAGAATTACTTCCATAGCCTGGTCACCCTTACGCTGACCGATCTTGATGATTCTTGTATAACCACCATTACGTCCGGCATACTTTGTGCCATACTCGTCAAATAATTTTGCAGTTAAGTCAACCTTCTTTGTTCCGGCCTTCTTGCCAGCTACATCTGCAGGAACCTCTACTACAGGATATAATACCTTAAGCATCTCTCTTCTTGCATGAAGTCTTGATGGCTGGTCTTTCTTTACCTTCTTCTCAACAGTGTCATATACAGTAACCTTCTTACCATCTACAACTTCCTTGATTCTCTTACCATCCTTGTCCTTCTTTGCAACTTTAGCCATTACAGTAACTTCATCATAGTTATCCTTTTCCTTAACAGCTAATGTAATAAGCTTTTCTGCGATCTTTACAATTTCCTTAGCTCTAGCCTCAGTTGTCTTAATCTTGCCGTGATATAATAACTGTGTTACCTGATTACGAAGTAATGCTTTTCTCTGTGCACTTGATTTTCCAAGTTTTCTATACATTGCCATTTTCATTTCCTCCTTACCCTGCCGGGTCTTCACTGTGCTTACTATTCTTCAGCGTGAGTGGTAATCGTATTAGTCATCACTTGAGCTCAGTGATAAGCCTAACTCCTTAAGCTTTGCCAATACTTCATCTAATGATTTACGTCCGAGGTTACGCACTTTCATCATATCCTCTTGCGTTTTATTAATTAATTCTTCAACCGTATTGATTCCGGCTCTCTTTAAACAGTTGTATGAACGAACTGATAATTCAAGCTCATCAATATTCATTTCAAGAACTTTTTCTTTTTCATCCGTTACGCTTTCAACCATAACATCAACGGACTTAGCATTTTCTGATAAATCAACAAAAAGATTTAAATGCTCTACAAGTACCCTTGCCGCAAGACTTACAGCCTCGTCTGGAGCTAATGCGCCATTTGTAAATACATCAAGAGTCAGCTTATCATAATCTGTAACCTGACCTACACGAGTATTCTGTACTGTAAGGTTTACTCTCTCAACCGGCGTATAGATTGAATCAATTGCTATAACATCTATTGGTGCTTCTGATTCTTTATTCTTATCTGAACCCACATAGCCACGACCATTTTCAATGGTAAGCTCCATCTCAAGCTTTGCATCAGGTCCACTTAAATTAGCAATAACCAAATCCGGATTAATGATTTCTATATCACCATCTACATGTATATCTGATGCCTTTACAACGCGGTCACCAGCAACTTCAATATATGCACGCTTAGGCTCATTTGTAAGAGAGTTATTTCTAATAACGAGCTCCTTGATGTTCATTACTATCTCTGTAACATCTTCCTTTACACCAGGAATCGAGCTAAACTCGTGTAAGACACCTTTAATATTTACATGTGTTACGGCAGCACCAGGTAATGAAGAAAGCATAATTCTTCTAAGTGAATTACCAAGGGTTGTACCATAACCTCTCTCTAAAGGTTCTACTACAAATTTACCATACTTGTTATCATCTGAAATCTCAACTATCTCAATTTTTGGTTTCTCAAACTCAAACATTCAAGCCCCTCCTTTATGGGTATTTAACTGCTACACTCCCAATAATATCAGCTATTACTTAGAATATAACTCGACAATAAGGGTCTCATTTACAGGAACATCTATCTGCTCTCTGCTTGGTTTTTCAAGGATTTCACCTGAGAGGCTTTCTCTGTCAGCTGTCATCCAGCCAGGAACAAGATGTCCTTCCGTCGCTGCAATAATATCCTTATATCTCTGAAGAGACTTGCTCTTCTCTCTGATTTCAATCTTATCACCCGGCTTAACTAAGTATGATGGAATGTTTACACACTTGCCGTTTACAAGTACATGCTTATGATCTACAATCTGTCTTGCTTCTCTTCTTGTTCTTGCAAATCCCATTCTGAATACGATATTGTCAAGTCTTAACTCAAGTAATACCATCAGGTTAGGACCTGTTAAGCCCTTCTGCTGCTCAGCCTTCGCATACAGATTACGGAAAGGCTTTTCCAATACGCCATAGATGAATTTTGCCTTCTGCTTCTCACGGAGCTGAAGTCCGTATTCACTCATCTTCTTGTTTGCTCTAGTTGATTTTCTTCTTGATTTCTTATCTATTCCGAGATACATCGGCTCCATGCCTAAAGATCTGCATCTCTTAAGAACTGGGGTTCTATCTACTGCCATCTTATCTTGTACCTCCTATTACACTCTTCTTCTCTTTGGCGGACGACAACCATTATGTGGTACTGGTGTTACATCCTTGATACTTACTACATCGATTCCGCAAGCTGAAAGAGCACGAATTGCTGCCTCTCTTCCTGAACCCGGACCTTTTACCATAACATCTACTGTCTTTAAACCGTAAGGTGCAGCAGCCTTTGCAGCTGTCTCTGCAGCCATCTGAGCAGCATATGGAGTTGACTTCTTAGAACCTTTGAATCCCAAGCCGCCTGCACTTGCCCATGAAAGCGCATTACCTTCAGCGTCTGTTAATGTAACGATTGTATTATTGAAAGATGACTGAATGTGTGCCTGTCCATGCTGAACGCTCTTCTTAACACGCTTCTTAGTCACTTTTTTAGTAGCCTGTTTAGCCATTAACTTAAACCTCCTATGGTTTTTTCAAAATTAAACAAATGTATATTGTTATTTCTAAATCTCTTTAATATCTCCTATATAATATAGAAGAAACTCAATTTAATAAAAAAAATTTACTTCTTCTTATTCGCTACTGTTTTCTTAGGACCCTTACGAGTTCTAGCGTTTGTCTTTGTCTTCTGCCCACGAACTGGAAGTCCCTGTCTATGACGCTTACCACGATAACAAGCAATTTCCTGTAAACGCTTAATATTAAGAGCTACTTCTCTACGTAAATCTCCTTCAACAGTCTGTGTTGCGTTGACTACTTCACTGATTCTTCTTACCTCATCATCAGTCAAATCTGCGCAACGTGTGTCAGGATTAACATTTGCTTCCTTAAGAATACGCTGTGATGATTTTAAACCGATACCATATACATAAGTAAGTCCAATCTCAACACGCTTCTCTCTTGGTAAATCAACACCTGAAATACGAGCCATTCTAATTAACCTCCGTAAAAATTCTTCTTGTTTGGCGATTATACCAGTATATCCCAATACTTTCGCACTGGGGTGAAATGCATATACTGACAGTCCTCTGGCCATGATTTTTCTATATTTTTACTAGCATACATTCATATGCTACAGCCGCTTCTAAATAATTCAACACATTATTGATGTGTTGACGTACAAAAACAAGGTATTCTCCCGGATGGGCTATCATCCAAACACCTCATTCTTTTTTTGATTAACCCTGACGCTGTTTGTGCTTAGGATTCTCGCAGATAACTCTAACGACGCCTTTTCTCTTAATAACTTTGCACTTATCGCATATAGGTTTTACTGATGCTCTAACCTTCATTAGAAAATCTCCTTTCAAAAAAAGTCCGCTACAAATAAGCATTCTAACATTATCTGTTATAAAATGCAATAGCAAATTTACTAAATATTTGAAATTGTAGTATTTATTTATCTCTCCATACGATTCTGCCTTTTGTAAGGTCGTATGGTGATAATTCTATGGTTACTTTATCGCCCGGAAGAATTTTGATATAATTCATTCTCAGTTTTCCGCTTATATGAGCAAGAACCTTATGGCCATTTTCAATTTCTACCTGAAACATGGCATTTGGAAGCTTCTCAACAACTGTTCCTTCTACTTCTATTACATCTGCCTTTGACATTTTAAATCCTCCTAAAACCTATGACTTTTGAAGAAAACTTTTTTACATTTTTATTTTATAATTCCAGTCCCTCTGCTCTGGACAGTATCTCCGGTTCACCTTCTGTTATAAGAATTGTATTTTCATAATGTGCCGCAAGACTTCTGTCCCTGGTAACAACAGTCCAATCATCATCAAGCCAATCCACCTCGTAATCTCCAAGTGTTATCATCGGCTCAATTGCGATTGTCATTCCCGCCTTCAGCTTTGCGCCTCTCCGTTTCGTTTCAAAATTCGGTACTTCAGGCTCTTCGTGGAGATTTGCTCCTACACCGTGTCCGACCAAATCAACAACGACTCCCAAGCCGCGCTCCACCGCATATCTTTCAACGGCAATTCCTATATCTCTGATGTGATTTCCCGCCGTTGCAACCTTAAGGGCTTCAAAAAAGCATTGCTTTGTTGTTTCCATCAGAAACGCTGCCTCCTTTGACACCTGCCCCACACCATAAGTTCTGGCAGCATCCGAATGATAACCCTTATAAATTACGCCTGCATCTAAACTAACGATATCGCCTTCCTTAATATATCTGTTTTTCGAAGGAATACCATGCACGACCTCTTCATTTACCGATATACATATAGAAGCCGGATATCCATTATAATTTAAAAATGATGGTATACAATCATAGCTTCTGATAATCTCTTCACCAAGCTTATCAAGTTCATATGTTGTAATCCCCGGCTTAATCGCCTTTTTCAACTCTTCATGAGTGATAGCAAGTATTCTTCCTGCCTCCCTCATAAGTTCAATCTCTCTTTGGGATTTTATAGCAATTGCCATTACTATTCACCTAAAATCTCAACGATTGCAGCAAATACATCCTTCATGTCAACTGTTCCGTCAACCTCTTTCATAACTCCCTTTGCTTCATAGTAGTTAATAAGCGGCTGTGTCTGCTCATGGTATACTTTAAGTCTGTTAAGAACTGTTTCCGGCTTATCATCATCTCTTAAAATAAGCTCGGCTCCACAGGTATCACATTTTCCCTCTTCCTTTGTCGGATTATATACAATATGATATGTTGCTCCGCAACCTACACATGCACGTCTTCCTGACATTCTTCTTACGATATTTTCATCAGGTACCTCAACATTGATGGCATAATCAATGGTCTCACCAATTGCTGAAAGTGCCTTGTCAAGAGCCTCTGCCTGAGGAATTGTTCTTGGAAATCCGTCAAGAACATAGCCATTCTTACAATCAGGCTCTTTAAACCTATCTATAACTAAATCAACAACTAATTCATCCGGTACAAGGAGTCCTTTGTCCATGTACTCTTTTGCTTTAGCGCCGAGTTCTGTTCCGTTTTTTATATTTGCTCTGAATATATCTCCTGTTGAGATATGTGGTACTCCATACTTCTCAGCAATCATTTTTGCCTGTGTACCTTTTCCTGCCCCTGGGGCACCCAACATAATGATCTTCATATTTTATTCCTCCGATATTTCATATAAAAGCCCCTTCCGGCTTACTCCAACTTTATTTGTTGCATACCGATAAATCTGCCTCATTCTCATTGCAGGCAAACAACCGTCCTTATGCAGCACATTCAAGACTCGCTCGCGAGTCTTGGCGCGGGATACGTGTCAGCGTTAGCTGACATAACTCATTTACGAATCCCTGCGCATCCTCGCGGA
>CAZATW010000054.1:0-17253 GCA_964488185.1 uncultured Coprococcus sp.
CAGCTAACGCTGACACGAATCCCGCGCCAAGACTCGCGAGCGAGTCTTGAATAAATTTTTTGTAAAGACAATATGAAAGGAATACACATGGGAACTGAGAAGAGGATACTTGTTGTAGAAGATGACAACGAAATAAACTGGATGATAAATGAAGCCTTAATGAAAGAAGGCTATACATGTGTGGGCGCACATTCAGGATTGGAAGCCTTGCTGCGTCTTCAAAAGGAGCGTTATGATTTGGTTATTCTGGATTTGATGCTTCCGGGTGTAGATGGAAAAGAGGTTCTTACGCAGGCAAGGAACTTTACGGATATACCGTTTTTAGTGTTATCGGCAAGAGATGAGCTAGACACAAAGATAGATTTGTTGACGCTTGGTGCAAATGATTATATGACAAAGCCTTTTGAACTTGGCGAGCTGCTTGTAAGAGTTATGGTACAGCTGCGGATTTCTGCGATAAGCAGCAGCGCTGGGAAGTGCACATTAAGCTATCAGGAGCTGGAGCTTGATTTGGATAAAAAAGTATTTATGGTGTGTGGAACCCCGGTGTCACTTACTGCACAGGAGCTTAAAATTATGGAATTATTCTTAAAGCATCCGGGTAAGGTATTTTCCAAAAATGAAATCTATCAGTATGCATGGAATGACGATTATATGGGTGAGGATAAAACGATAAATGTCCATATCAGTAATATCAGGCAGAAGATAAAAAAATACACCGACAGAGAGTATATTGAAACTGTCTGGGGATTGGGCTTCCGTATATCATGGCAGTAGGCTGAATCAAAACCGAAATCTTTAACCTTTCTTTACCCTTTTTTGACGTTTTCTTAATCTTACTGCTGTAAGATAGAAACAGTCAGGCGGGCACAGACATGATTTTGTGTTTGCTGATAATACAGTGGTAATCAGAAAGGAGAATCAGCATTTGGAATATGTAGTTTGTACAACAGGGATAACCAAACAATATGGAAAGCATATGGCAGTGGACAATGTCAGTCTCCATATTAAACGTGGTGAAATCTATGGATTTATTGGCAGGAATGGTGCAGGTAAAACCACATTTATGAAAATGATTAGTGGTCTTTCTACACCTACGGCAGGAGAAATTGTCCTATTTGGGGATAAAGGTGCAGCTGCAAAAATGTATCAATCCAGAATCGGAAATCTTATTGAGGCACCTGGCGTATATCCGTATATGAGTGGATATAAGAATCTGAAGTGCAAGGCATTGGCATTGGGAATCAGAAAAAGCGGTTATGTTGAAGAATTGTTGGATTTGGTCGGTTTGAAAAATGCAGGTAAAAAGAAAGTCAAGAAATATTCACTTGGTATGAAGCAGAGACTGGGTATTGCCATGGCACTTGTAGGCGGCCCTGATTTATTGATTTTGGATGAACCTATAAACGGTTTAGACCCACAGGGAATTGCAGAGGTCAGAAATATGCTTATTAAGCTTAAGAACCAGAAAAATATGACGATTATGATATCAAGTCATATACTGGAAGAATTGTATAAGATTGCAGATACCTTTGGAATCATCCATGAGGGCAGATTGATTCAGGAATTAACCAGGGATGAAATTACGGCGAAATGCAGTGAGTTTATTGAATTGAAGGTGCGTGATGCAGGAGCAGCAAGTGTCGTAATTGAGAAGTGTGGTATTACGAATTATCGGGTGATAAGGCAGGATACGATACGTATTTTCGAGCAGCTTGAGCGTTCGGCAGAGATTAATATGGAGCTGGCAAAGGCAGGGTGTATGGTGGATTCCATACGGATTACACAGGAAAAAATTGAGAATTATTTTCTGGAGCTGACAGGAGGAAAAGAAGATGTTTAATATAATTCGTATGAACTGGTATCGATTGTGGAATACCACGAGTATGCTGATCATATTGTTCGTGGCAACCATGGGATTTGCTGTTTTTTCCGGGGTTATGGAATGTACGGATGTGAAAATGATGCAGGAGGAGCAGCAGGCGGCAGTACTAAACATTGCTGTCGGAGATTCGGATATGAATGTCGGTGGTGTCGGTGGAGAAATGGGGGATTTTGGACTTTATGTGAATACACCATATTCAGATTCAGATCATCCGGCAGAATTCCTAAGATTCTTTATGGCTGATGTAAGTGCGGGTATGCCATTGCTGTTTGTCTGTATTGCGGTGGTGCTGTTTGTAAATAGTGAGGAAAAAACAGGATTTATTAAAAATATATCGGGACAGGTCAGAAGAAAAAGCAGTATTTATTTTGGAAAATTGGCAGTAGTTGCAGGATATACCCTTATTCTGATGCTTGTGTATGGTATGGCACAGTATATTAGTCTGCAAATTGGATTTCATGGAGATATGCAATTTGGAAAGAATATATTTTTACCATTTATAAAAGCCTTTGCGATTGATTATCTGCTGTATCTGGCATTTGCCGGAGGACTTATGATGATTACCACGGTATTCAGGAATAATATCATCGGAATTGTAGTGGGATTATTGTCGATATGTGGAATTGGAAGTATGATATTTGGACTGATATATAAACTGATAGACCGCCAACTGGTAAAATATTCTGTGACAGGGTGCATTCGTGAGTCAGCAGCGTTATTGACAGGTGAATCCGGCATCATGGGAAGGATGATTGTGGTTGGAATTGTGTTTCTGATTGTTTATAATGTTATCGGAAATCTGCTTTTTGTAAAAAGGGATGTTGTATAGTCATTATTTTATCCACATATCAGTTATGTATCAATGCTGTATGCGGATGAATCGTTACGCTTCATACTTTTCGGAGGCTGCTTATGGAATACATACTGGCAGCAGTTATTCTGCTGTTCATGATAGTGTCAGTTAAATATGTAAGCTACAGGCGACAGGTAAAGGATATCTGTCGCCAGCTTCAGTTTATCATAAATGAGAACAGTAATTATAGAATTCGTACTGAAATCGGCGAAAAGGAAATGTCAGAGCTGGCGGCATTACTGAATGAAATGAATGATACCTATGCCAATAAAGAACTGGACATGAGGCAGAAGGATGAGCGATTAAAAGATACATTGGTATGCCTGTCTCATGATATCAGGACACCGCTTACCTCATTAAAGGGATATTTCAGGCTGCTGCTGCAGGAGGAGAATCATAATCGTCAGCTTAAATATGCGGAAGTTATGAGTGAACGTATGGATAATCTGGCTGATTTGCTGGAGGAGCTGTTTACTTATACCAGATTACAGAATGATGATTATCATTTGGAGGTACAGACACAGGATATGACAAAGCTTGTGCTTGACACATTGTTCTCTTTTTACGAAGAGTTTAATAAAAGAGGACTTATCCCACAACTTACTGTAGAAGAAAAACAATGTTATGTTAACTGCAATGAGGTTGCGGTAAAGCGGATAATATCCAATATAATTAAAAATGCATTAACGCATGGAACCGATGATATTACTATATCTTATATTTGCAGGACTGAAGAAGAAAAAGGCAGCTGTGGCAGCGTAATATTTGTCTGTGAAAATACGGTCAGTCATCCAGAGACGATTGATTTATCACAGATTTTTGATAGATTTTATAAGGCGGATAAAGCACGCAGCAGGAATTCAACCGGATTGGGACTGGCGATTACAAAGGAGCTTGTCAGAAAGATGGACGGAGAAATTGATGCCGAGCTTACAGGTAACAGGTTCAAAATTACAGTGAGTTTCAGGGGAATGTATTAAATCTTATTGCTATTTGGAGTAAAAAGCAGTAATCTTTTACTAAAGATTTGACCGGCTATTTACGACAGGAGGAAGATGTATGGCTACATTAAAGGATATTGCAAATGCGGTAGGTGTATCGCAGGCAACGGTTTCCCGTGTGTTAAACGGAGACCCTGCAATCAGTGTTACCAAGGAGACGAGGGATAACATAATCCTTACTGCAAAACGTCTTAAATATAAAACAGTTACACAACGTGTGCAGGAAAATGCACAGAATACATCGAATACCGCTTTCGGTATGTATGATGAGACAGCGGCAACGGGGAAAAAGGTACGTATTGGTGTTGCACAAATGTTTGAAATTGCGGAGCAGATGGAGGATATTTATTATCTGTAAATGAAAAGCACGCTTGATGAGGCATGCTTTTTAAAAGGCTGGACGACGGTAACACTTTCAAGAAACGATAAAAAGCAGTTTATAAAGAATGATGATATTCCTTTAGACGGAATCATCGCAATTGGAAGATTTACAAAGAATGAAATTAAAAATTTTGAAGAATATACATCCAATATCGTATTTATTGATTCAAATCCGGAACCATTAAAGTATTACAGTATTGTACCGGATTATCATCTTGCCGTAAGGCTTGCCATAAATCATTGCCGAAAGTTGGGGCAGGAGAGGATTGCATATGTAGGAAGCGTGAACACCTTTGACGATAATAAAAATCTGACGATGGACCCCAGATTTTACTTCTATAGGACCGCCATGGTAAATAAAGATTTGTTTGAAGATGCTCTCGTGATTGACTGTCCGATGAATGCACGTGGCGGATACGCTGCCATGAAAAAGTATCTGACAGATAACAGTAAATTGCCGGATGCATTCTTTGCTGCCAGTGATGCTGTGGAAGGGTATGTGTTTTCCAAAGAAAATTGTTGTTCCGTGTATTCTTGTCGACAGGAATAGTGTAAAAGAAGGAAAGACAATAGAATAACAGAAAAATAATGGGATAGAAGCGTAAAAGATAGAATAATAAATCAATTATGGTGATATGTAATGCAGATGTTTGCATATCACCATTTTGATTCATAAAAAGTATTTTAATGAAAATAATAAAAGGTAATCAGTAGATATAGCAGCAATCATATTTGTAAACGAAAGTAAAAATTTACTAAAAATGCAAATAAAAAAATAGTCGAAATAGTAAAAATTTATTGACAATAGTAAAATGTTGTGCTGGTTTGTATACAGTTACTACATATAGAACGTAAAAAAAGGATGTAATTTAGTCACATCTACTAAAATGTAGTAATAAAATTCTGGGAAAATTTTAAAAGAACAAAAATTTTATCTATATGAGGAGGAAATTTATGGAGAAGAAGGATAAATTGAGCTGACTCTCAAAATTATTTTGGTATTGGGGCATTCGGTAAAGATGCCGTATATGCTATGGGGTATGACTTATACAATAATGGATATTCCATATGGGGATACCTTCTATGATATCTATGCAGCAGTGACACGCAAGAAGCAGGGAGACGGACAGGATGAAGGAACTACGAAGCACCTGATGAATACGATTATGAACCACAACGGGCATGGGGTGAAGGATGGAGATGTAACGCTTGCTCCATATGAAAGCCGTATTGAAAAGGTATAATATTGTATCATAAAACACGGAGGCCTTTCGGAATTTACGAAGGACCTCTTTTTAAATAAAACCTTGATGAAAATTGATTATTGTTCCATAATAATTATAATGGTTATTGATTTAGATTGGATAACAAATTATATAAAGAGGTATGAATCTGTGAATGATAAGGAACAGGATAGGAAATTAAAGGATTGGAAGAAGAAATATGTAAATGATGAGAAGGACAGAATGAATGCTATAAAGGAAGAAAAAGGCAGGCTGAAAGCCATTCAAAGGGCGAGATACCGTCAGCTTAATGAGCCGCCTAAACTGACACTTTTGGAGGAAATAGGTAATGCGGTGAGCCACGGCATAGGTGCAGGACTCGCCATAGCAGGTTTTATATTGCTGATTCTGAAATCAGATACAGGTCTTAAGCTGCTGGCAACCTGCTTTTATGGAATCAGTCTGATCATTATGTTTCTCATGAGCTGTTTATATCATGCGTATAAAGACGGTTCGGCTGTCAAGCGATTGTGGAGGAGATTTGATTATGTCTCCATATATTTGTTAATTGGCGGAACATTTGCGCCGCTCTATCTGGTTTATTGGGGAAATGTACTGGGTATCGTTCTCTTCTGTGTGCAATGGGGCTTGATACTGATGGGTATAATAATTATATGTGTATTTGGACCGGGGCGTTTCAGACCGATTCATTATACCCTGTATTTTGTTATAGGGTGGAGCGGCATCATGTTTTTGCCGGATTGGTTTCAACATAATCGAAATCTGATGTGGATGATATTAGGCGGCGGCGTAATATATACCTTGGGTATGGTTCCGTTTGTTCGGGATAAAAAAGGAGATCATTTTATATGGCATTTATTTGTTTTAGCCGGAGCCGCAGTCCATTGGTTTGCTCTTTACGATATGGTTTATTAAAGATGTCAGGTAGGAGATGGATATGTATAAAATACTGATTGTTGAAGATGATTTTTCCATGGCAGAGGCTATGAAGAAGCAGATAGAGTCGTGGGGACATGAAGTAGGGCTGGTGCAGGATTTTCATAATGTTTTGGCGGAATTTGCAGCGTATGACCCACATCTTGTCTTGATGGACATTATGCTTCCGTTTTTTAACGGTTATCATTGGTGCAGTGAGATAAGGAAGATTTCAAATGTACCGATTATTTTTATTTCCTCCGCATCTGATAATATGAATATCGTCATGGCTATGAATAGGGGGGAGATGACTTTATCGCAAAGCCGATTGACCCTTCCGTTATGACTGTCAAAATTCAGGCTATGCTGCGCCGTACATATGATTTCGCAGGTAAGATATCGGTACTGGAGCACAGAGGAGCAATTCTGAATTTGAATGATACAACATTGATGTATGAGGGAGAGCGTGTGGAGCTTACGAAAAATGAATTTCGTATATTGCAGACACTTATGGAAAATAAGGGGAAGATTGTAAGCCGTGATACGCTGATGACAAAGCTGTGGCAGATGGACTGTTATGTGGAGGAAAATACACTTACGGTCAATGTTACAAGACTGAGAAAGAAGCTGGAGGCAGCAGGACTTCAGGACTTTATTACGACGAAGGTTGGCAGAGGATATCTTATTGAATAGGTGTGAAAGCAAAGTGCAGAGTATGATACAATTCAGCGATTGCCTTGCTGCCTGAAAATCAAGGGGGTGCAAATCCATTTTAGGGGGTGCATTTCACAGACAGGGGGTGCAAAGCAACAAGCTGACAGTTGCCGAGTTAAAAAGGAAAATTATGATTTGATACTGGAGGGCAATTATGATTTTGACTATTTTCCTTGCACTTATTTTTTGCGTCGCGATAACACTGATGCTGATTGCTGCAGTGGCGTTTATTCAGGACAAGAAACTTTTTTCTTCTGCGCCGAAGGAGTTTGTGGAAGCGATTGAACAAAGGGATAAAGAATTATTTTATGGTGCAAGAGCCATCGGATGGACACTCGTTATATTCAGCTTTCTTATGATACTTGGAGTGGTCGTTATTGCCATCTGGGATGGGTTCAGAAGCGGTTATTCATTTATGCAGTTTTTCATCAGATTCGTGATGATCTTTACCATTTATAAGGTCTATGATATGACTTGTTTTGATTACTTCCTGCTCCTTAGGCTTAAATTCTTTCAACACTATTACCCGGAAATAGAAAATGCGTCCGAAGGAAGGAAGTACGGATACAATATCAAAAGCCAGCTGTTGAAATTGGTGATAATCTTTCCTGCAGTGTCAGCACTGGCAGCATGGATTTGTACACTGTTTTACTAAAAGCATCAATTCCGAATTGCTTTTCGGAATGGGATTATGAGTTTCGTTAGGAGTATTCAAAATGGAAAAGACTCAATTTGTTGATGAGAAATACTATCCATATACTGATGAGTGGAAAGAGATGGTTCTGGGTAAATTAAGCTCGTTGTACGACAAGGCAACAGCCGAACTGAGATGGCAGAAAATAAATGATGCCTATGCGAGTTATCTAAAAAAGTTTGACAGGGATTTAGGAGGCAAAAAGAATTTCAGGAACGGCGTTGCCGGAACCTATGATTGTATCGCTTTCTGTTGCCTTTGGGAAGTGTGCAAGGACAAAATATCCCTTGCGGATATCGAAAGCATGGAGCTGTCTCTGTTTTCTCCGAGCTTCGAGAAACTGAAGTTCATAGATCTGAACAAGCCGTTCTTCAAGCGGATGTTTTATCTTGGTGATAAGATTTCCGGGAAGCGTGGAAATAAGATAGACGATTATCACATGGAGCTTGAGCCCTACGACAAAAGCAAACCTGTCAGATATAAATTTACATCCTGTCCGGTTGCTGAATTTACGAAGCAATTTGGATTTGAAGAGGTCCTTCCGTATCTTTGTAATGCAGATTATGCATGTATAGAGCTTTTGCACGGGAAACTAATCAGGAAGTACACATTAGGGAACGGTGAAATTTGCGACTACGCCATCTGTGGAGATAAAGATCCTTATGTGAAAGAGCGTGAGGAATACCGAGATGAGAATGGATACATAAGGAATCGATAGGATGAAAAATTGTGAGTTTCAATAGTATAGAAAATCATCAGGTTATACGATTACGAAAAAGTGGTGATAAGATGTCGCATAGCAAGCATACAAAAAGAGGATATTCAATATATATTGAAAAATGGAATCCATCCGCAAAGAAATACATCAATACCTGTGCGATATGCGGAAGCAGAGGATATAGCCCTGTTATAGAAGAGTTCCTTAGAGATACGGCGGAATACCGAGAACTTACAAAGACATTACCAAAAATGGAACTGGATGATTTGGGCAGATGCAGTGATTGTGCAAGGGTTCAGAATGGTGGTAAAGTAGATTAAACCGTTATGGAGTATAAATCCGAATTTCTCAGGAGACAGAGAATGAAACATGAAGACTTTATTATGAATGAACATGGCTTTGTCGGGCATCTGGCTGAGCCTGACGGTGGAAGTGACAGGGCTGTTATAGTGATCATGGGAGGAGAACAGAGTATTCTTCCGGGAATTAAGTTTGCGGAACGATTTGCCGACTTTGGAATAACTGGGCTTGCCGTTTCGCTGTTTGGCGCAGAAGGGCTTCCTGATGCTCCGAACCGGGTGCCGCTTGATATGTTTATACCTGCAGTGGAATATCTGCGTGACAAAAAGGGCATAGAACATATCAGTGTATACGGACAGTCTATGGGTTCCATCTTTGCCGTGCTGGTGGCGCAATATATTGGCGGTATGGAGAATCTGATCATGGTCTCGCCGACGCATGTTCCGTTTGAAGGGACATTGAAGGATAAAAAGACAATGTCGGGCGGGAGCGTTGCAACCTTCAGGGGTGAGGATATTCCTTTTGTAAGAGCGGATTTCAGTAAGATCAAGGCTTCAAAATATTATAAGCACGAAGATGCAGAATATAAGGTTTTGGGAATGTGGATAGCTTATCACGATGCATATGCGGATAAGGAAAAAGTCGTTAAAGCCGGATTGCAAGTGGAAAAAACCGGAGCAAATGTTCTGCTTATTGCCGGTCATGAGGATGAGGCGTGGCCTGCGGAGTATTCTGTACGTGAGATAGAAAAAAATCTTAAAAATGTCGGATACAAAAAAGATGTTAAGGTTATCGTGTATCCTCATGGAAGTCACTTGAACGGGCTGATGCCAAACAGGGAGCGTGAAAAAAAGCTATACAGGATGATCCCTTTGATCGGCCTTATGTATAAGACCTTTGGGAAATACCGGAAGGAGAATCTGCAGTATTTCGCAGAATCTGAGAAAGAAATCATTGACTGGATTCTACGATAAATCCGAATTTGACATTATAAAGAGCAAAAACTCCCGACCATCGGTTCAATCCGACAGCCGAGAGCTTTTTTGTCTGTTGCCTTATACCCTGATTTCCGTTCCGTCCTTCATGGTGAAGCGGATGTCATCCTTGCCGTAGACCGTGACGAATTCCACCATGTGTACTGGTCAAGCAAAATTGCTACACTTGGGACAGACTTATTCCTGCCTGTGTCTTGTTTCAAACGGAGTCAACCCTCCGTTGTATGAATGCGGTCTGACATGGTTGTACCACAAAAATACATAATCACTTACCGCTTCATCTAATGTATCTGCACTGTAATAAATATTCTGATATATCAATTCATTTTTAAAGGTATTATAAAAACGCTCCATTGGGGCATTATCATATACCATTTTTGAAATTGTATAAAATCCGATGTAGTCATTGGCATCGGCTACATATCCAATCTTTTCTTTTACGGAAGGATTGTTATAAACAGCTTCGCCGTCGTATGTAATAATACCTTTGTCAGGTTTGTAAATGCCGGTCATACATTTGATTAAGGTGGTCTTTCCGGCACTGTTTTCTCCAATCAGACCACATATCTCTCCTGACTTTACGGATAAAGAAATATCTTTTAGAGCCTGAAATTTGTTATAGCTTTTGTATAGATTTTTTACTTCTATCATATCCCCATCTCCTTATATACAGACTTTACTAATTCAAGTATTTTATCTTCGTCAAATCCCATAAATTTAAGCTCTGTAAGGTGAATTTCTAATTGCTTGCGTATTTCGTCTAATTTCGCTTCATTTACCTCCGGTATAAAATCCGCAGCTATAAAAGTACCTTTGCCACGAATCGTCTCTATAATGCCCTGACGTTCTAATTCCTGATATGCCTTAGCTACCGTCCCCGGTGTAATTTTAAGCTCCAAAGCAAGCTTTCTGACAGATGGTATTGCATCACCTGATTTTAAATGCCCCTTCATAACAAAAAATTTATATTGAGCAATAATTTGCTCATATATTGGATTATTACTTTTTAAATCCAGAACTATCAAATTACGACCTCCCTTCTAAAAATATGATGCGTATATCAGATGGGAGATGACTTCCGCCTCTATAGGCGGTGAGTAACAAATTTACATCAGTGGGAGTCCAATCTCCCACCTGATATACGCTCCGCGAGGATGCGCAGGGATTCGTAAATGAGTTATGTCAGCTAACGCTGACACGAATCCCGCGCCAAGACTCGCGAGCGAGTCTTGAAAGATAGGCAAGAAAGCTGAAATGATGCGTGTATCAATATAAGCATAAGAAAGTAATGGTGAGATAGAAATGATAGTAGGAATTGATTTGGGAACGACAAATAGTCTTGTGGCATATTATACGGATGACGGGCCGAAGCTTATTCCCAACCGATTTGGGAAGAACCTTACCCCTTCCGTAGTCAGCATGGATGAGAATGAGCAAATATATGTAGGAGATACAGCGGTAGAGCGGAATCTCCTATATCCCGGAAGTGCCGCCAGCGTTTTTAAAAGGGACATGGGGAGCAGCAAAAAATATAAGCTGGGAAAGAAGGAATTTACCGCAGAGGAATTGTCTTCATTTGTCCTTAGGGCACTGAAGGAGGATGCCGAAAAATATCTTGGAGAAGAGGTTACGGAGGCAGTTATCAGTGTACCTGCTTATTTCAATGATGCAAGAAGAAGGGCTACCAAGATGGCGGGAGAGCTTGCCGGCTTAAAGGTTGAGAGAATCATCAGTGAGCCGACGGCAGCTGCGATTGCATATGGCTTGTATCAGAACAGAGATCATGCCAGATATCTTGTATTTGATTTGGGCGGGGGTACATTTGATGTATCGATTCTGGAGCTGTTTGACAATATATTAGAGGTCAGAGCCGTGGCAGGAGATAATTTCCTCGGTGGAGAGGATTTCACCCGTGTAATAGAGAATTTATTTTTTGAAGCCTATCCTGAGCTGGACAGGCTGTCTCTGGACAGCAAGGTGGTCAATCATATCCACAAGCAGGCCGAGCGTATGAAGAAGAGCTTTACGGATGAAAGGAATGCAGTAATGACCTGCACCATAGGGGAAAAGTCATATGAATATAAGCTTTCGATTACGCAATATGAAGAGGCATGTAGTGAGCTGTTTGACAAGATTCGTCAGCCTGTGAAGCGAAGCCTGTCGGATGCACATATCCGTCTTGCCGATATTGACAAGGTGGTTCTGGTAGGTGGTGCGACGAAGAGCCCTGTTGTAAGGCGTTTTGTCAGCAAGCTGTTTCGAAGTATTCCTGACACGAACATAAATCCTGATGAGGCAGTAGCTATGGGAGCCGCAATTCAGGCGGCGATGAAGGAGCGGAGAGACTCTATTAAAGAGGTAATACTGACGGATGTGTGCCCGTTTACGCTGGGTACGGAGGTGGTCAGGGAATGGGAGGAAGGCTATTTTGAAAATGGTATCTTCTGCCCGATAATTGACAGGAATACGGTCATTCCTACCAGCCGTACAGAGAGAGTATATACCGCCCATGATAATCAGAAAAAATTGCGTGTCAATGTACTTCAGGGTGAGAGCAGATTTGCAGCAAACAACCTGTCACTTGGGGAAATACTGGTGGACGTTCCGGCGAAGAAGGCAGGAGAAGAGGCAGTGGATATCACCTATACCTATGATGTAAATTCCATACTTGAGGTCGAAGTGAAGGTAGTATCGACGGATGAGGTTGTAAAACGTGTATTCAAGGGCAGAGACGTGGATATGTCCGAAGAAGAAATAAAGGCACGATTTGAAGAGCTTTCATATTTGAAAATTCATCCAAGAGACAGGGAAGAGAATCAATATCTGCTGTATCTTGGAGAACGTGTCTATGAGGAGAGCCTTGGAGAGATGCGATATATGATAGAGCAGGAGCTCCATAAATATGAAAAGGCACTTGATACCTATGATAACGGAAAAATCGAGCAGGCAAAGCAGGCGTTTAAGGAATTTCTGGCGTCTATTGATGAGATGTAGCGGGAATCAGCCGTACTGGCGTGTAGGAGAATGAATTAGATAAGAAAACACGATATTGATAAGCTGCTGATTCCGTTTATTTGTGGTATGGTTTTCCTTGTACCCTTCCAAACGCTGTTTCCTAGAAAATTTTTTGACTATGAGGGCGGATTGCTTGAAAACCTGATATACTTTTTTACGCCTTTTATGGACTTTAGTGGGTATGATGGAGCATTTGCATCGGGAAAGCTTTGGCCTGACGGTATTTCCATATCATGTGATTAGGATGATGCCATTTGTCAGAAAGATGGTAGGAATAAAATAATGGCAAGAATTTACAGACTGACAGGAAAGGAATGGGAGAGCGAAGCTCCGGAATTTTACGAATTTGCAATTTTACTAGATGGGGTACATATTGGTGCAGTCGGAAGGAGCTTGGAATTTTGAGATTTATTGCACATTGTGACAGCGAAAATATTGGCTCTTATAAGGTTATGGAGAAGCTTGGAATGAGCTTTGTAAGCTGTAGTGAGGGAAGAAAAAATAAAGCCTCTGATGAGGAGCGGTGTCCAATGACGTTTATCATAATAAAACAACAGATTTTAAATCCTACTTTTTGTCATTTGATGACGGCGCAAGATTGGAAATTATGAATAGACCTGATTTGCAGGATGATAAAAAGAATTTGCAGAGAACGGGATTTATTCATGTGGCTTTCAGTGTTGGAAGTAAATCGCGGGTGGATGAACTTACCGCCAGGCTTAGGAAGGATGGATTTGAAGTGGTCAGTGGACCTCGGATAACCGGTGATGGATATTATGAAAGCTGTGTTGTCGGCATTGAGGGAAATCAGATAGAGATTACAGTATAGCATACAAAAATGGATGGAGGTACAAGAATTCAGTGAAGCGTTCTTTGATATTCTATATTATTTGCAATTTGATAGCGTGGGCTGTATTCTCTTTAACGGATTATGTAGCAGAAACGACAACGAATGATTTTGAAGGACCGATAATGATCATACTGATTGTTGTAATGTGTATCACATATATAATATATATGTTTATAACGGATAAGATTCATGCTTCATTTAAGTGGAAGTTTATGGATAAGTTGATATGGCTTGGTGTTGGAATTGCATTTACAATTGTTATAAGCTACTTGGTAGACTATAATATATGGATTGTATATCAGGGGCGAACTTTTTTAAATGGTCTTGAGTATCCCTTTTTTGGAATGTGCTTTGTAATGATATGTCTGATATTTTTTCTTCTATTTGACATAGGAGTTCTATTGTATAAGAGGAAAGTCCGATAGTATCACATGGAAAAATGGAGGTATTGGAATGACACATTTTGTATCAGAAATTTTTAAGGAACCTGAAAAATGGGGACTTCGTGGTGACCCATTTTTTTGGCAGTAATGTCTACAGGAATGTTGAGTGGTGATTTTTGGCTGAATCAAGCAATACCGATATTGTCTAAAAGATTAGAAGAACGAAATTCTGATTATGATTAAGATTTATCCCTTTTAGCAGAGATATAACATCCTAAAAACATCAATCCATAACCAAAGGAAGCACCGCCCGTAAATAACTGCGTTAACAGGGCATCATCTGTGCATGCCAGTACCAGAATACCAATTATATTACTGAGTATATAGATACAGACGGGATTAAAAACAAGTAGTATCTTAGGAACATTGATAACCCTTTTCACAACCAGATAGATGTATGAAATGGAAACAAGAAGTTCACTGATTGTAACCCAGATATTCGTTGCCATAAATGGAACCAACAATGGAATTCGATATACTGATTCAATCAAATCTACAGACATCCCTTGTTCTAATGCAACTTTAATGCACATCATTGCAATGCAGCATACAGAGTGTGCTGCGGCAACACATACAACCATAACCTTCATTCCAAAGGAGAAGGTTTTAAGCATTCTGGAATCGTTTTCTTTTGTCTGGCTTTTCAGGTACAGGTACATACTGCTTCCCGCCATCCACATGAGTGGAGCTGCAATAAGACCAAACACAAAGGATAATTCAAATTGCCACATAGGTGCATTGACGATATCTGTGTTGACGGCACCACCAAAGAAAGTTGTTCCGCTTTGACTGAAATAACCAATTAGAATATCTCCTATTCCACAAAGAATTCCCGATATAAGACCTAATATTAAATAGCATTTTCTATTTTTTTCTTTTACAAAATCCATTATGTAGTTCTCCTTGTTATTTCAGATATTCAAACCGATACAAATTTGAATTTGCCATCTTCTAATTTTAACATATTTTCTAATCCCACGCTATAAAAAATGGCATAGAATATCAGAGTCAGGTAGCAGACAGTGGTTTGGAAGATTATGAATGTCACATGGAAAACAACCCACGCTTATGATATACTACTTTTACAAATGCGTATTGTATCAGTGTGGGTCATTCGCATTAGAGAGATACATAAAAGGAAATTTATATATTACTATAAGGAGAGGAAAATGAAGAACCTGTTAAAGATCGCATTGCTGCAAATTGCACCCTGTGAAACCTTAAACGGTAACCTTGAAAAAGGCATCAGATATTGTGAAAAGGCGAAAGAAATGGGGGCTGATATTGCATTATTTCCCGAAATGTGGAGCAACGGATATCATATTTACAATCGTCCTGTTGATGTTTGGAAGGCGGAAGCAATTTCTATAGATGGAGATTTTGTAAATACATTTGGACATCTGGCGGGTGAGCTTAAGATGGCGATAGGCATTACCTTGCTTGAAAAATATGAGGGGGCTCCTCGTAATACACTTGTTCTTTTTGACAGATTTGGAGAGCAGAAATTTGTTTATGCAAAGGTACATACCTGTGATTTTAGTGTGGAAAGAAATTTAATGTCAGGTCAGGATTTTTATGTTACAACGCTTGATACTGCCTGCGGCGAAGTAAAAGTCGGCGCAATGATTTGTTATGATAGGGAATTTCCTGAAAGTGCAAGAATTCTAATGCTCAAGGGGGCGGAGCTTCGGAATTATCGTGAAAGGGAAGTGATTGATAAGAATTTTCATTTTGGAGTGGAAGCTATGAACATAACAGATAAAGCTACTTGCTGAAAATGCGCCTAATGAGTTTGACATTTTACATTATGGTGCTATTGCTGAATTGAGAGTTATAAAATGACATATAAGAGCAGACGACAGGGGATTATAGAGAATTATTTGCAGCTTAGACAAACAAAATGGTGATTGCACAAGATGCCATGCAGGGAGATGATATATTGAAAAAACAAAGAAGGATAAACAGATATTGGTTATTTATTATTATATTTTCTATAGTAATATTATTTTTGAATGGTATGGCTAGATGGCAGAAATTCTGCGATTTCTATACGGACAATCTATTTGGAATTTGGTCAGAAACATATGGAAGGCTGACAGGCTTATTTTCTTTTTCGGTTGGGGAGATTTTGATTGCTCTTGCAGTAATCATTCTGCTGGTTGCCGTTATATGTGCAGTGTGTCTTATTTTTTTTAGAAAGAAGGAAGGCTATAAATATTTTTGTGCTGTATACTTCAAAAGTCTGCTTGTGCTTGTTTTGTCAGTACTGCTGGTGGTGACCTTAAATTGCAGTCTGCTATATAATTGTTCAAGGCTGGAGGTCGTGAGCAACTCGGACAGGCAGTCGGATAGTATACAAAATGTCCAAACAGGTGAAACACAAAACGGGGATGACAACAATGACGCACAATATACCATATCTGATATGAATAAACTGCTTATACTAAGGAATTATCTTGTGGAGAAGTGCAACGAATTATCTCTGCTTGTGGAGCGTGACGAGAAGGGAAACATGATATATTCCGTGGATTTGGATGATGCGATTTCACAGTCTCTTCGGGCATTGTCAGAGGACTATCCAAGGCTGTCCGGCTATTATCCGAAGGCAAAGCCTATGCTTGGCTCATATTTTATGTATCAGGCAGATACACTGGGAATTTATTTTCCGTTTTCGATGGAGGCAAATTATAATCAATATATTTCAAATGCCTATAAAGCATCCACGATTGCACATGAGCTTTCTCATTTAAAGGGTTATATATATGAGGATGAAGCCAATTTTATTGCTTTTATGGCATGTATCGGAAGTGAAGATTTGGCTGTACAGTATTCGGGCTATTTGTCTGTGCTGGGTTATGTGGAAAGTGATATTTACAATATGTATAACTGTATAAGCTTTGTCGGCAAAGGAACATATGAGGAATTCTGTGGAGACGTTACAATATCCGAGCAGGTTTTCATGGATAATGTGTGTTATACAGAGGAAACATTGGAAGCATTGGATAGAAAAAATCCATTGATAGATACAGATGTAGTCAGCCGTGTCAGTGAATCATTTACAGACTCCTATCTGGATTATTATGGTGCAGAGGCAAATTATGATGAGGTCACCTTGCTGCTTATTCAATATTATGATGGCATATTGTATTAGAGAATCAACAGGCAGACGGTGATGTCATAGATACATCATATGGGAGATGACTCCCGCCTCTATAGGCGGCGAGTAACAAATTTACATCAGTGGG
>CAZATW010000055.1:0-16635 GCA_964488185.1 uncultured Coprococcus sp.
AATATCATTGAGAAAAACAAAGAGAAAGTTGCCAACGATTACTTGACACAAACTAAACCCCTTTTAAACTTGAAATAAACCTGTTTTTGTTATAATATATAAACATGTGGTTCTATGCCCAAAATCTGAAAGAAAGGATATTTTATAGAAATGAAAGACTTAATATTATCCAAATGGAATGACATACTTGCTTTGCTTGAAAATGAACATGGATTGTCTCATATAATCATCAATACATGGATTAAGCCTCTGAATCTTTATTCAGTAGAAGATAATGTAGTTTATTTTACCATAGATGAAAAATTAGGTTACCGTGGCATAGAATTTATTAATAAAAAAATGTTTGATATATTTCTTGTTACTTCTATAAGAGAGGTGCTTCAAGATGATAAAATTGATATTGTCATAGATCTTGAAAGTAATTTAAAAAAGGATTCTAAAAAGCCTACTTATTCAGAAGAATACAATGAAGCAGTTAATAAAAGTAATTTAAATCCAAAATACACTTTTGATACCTTTATAGTCGGTGAAAGCAATAAGCATGCCCATGCCACAAGTCTTGCTGTTGCTGATTCACCGGGACAGGATAAGTTTAATCCTTTATTTTTATATGGTGGTGCAGGACTTGGTAAAACTCATCTTATGCAGTCCATCGCCCACTATATTCTGCAAAATAATAAAAATATGAAGGTTCTCTACGTTCCATCAAATAAATTTACAAATGAAATAGTAGAAGCCATAAAAAAAAATAAAACAGAAGAATTCAGAGATAAATACAGAACTGTGGATGTATTGCTTATTGATGATATTCAATATTTAATAGGAAAGGAAAGCACACAGCAGGAATTTTTTGATACCTTTAATGCGCTGCATGATGAAGGAAAACAAATTATTCTTTCATCTGACAAGCCACCTAAGGAAATAAAAACTCTTGAGGAAAGATTCCGTTCAAGATTTGAATGGGGTGTTCCTATTGATATCCATGCACCTGACTATGAAACAAGAATGGCAATATTGAAAAATAAATCAGAAATGATGGGACTTACTAATATAGATGATACCATTCTTGAATATATAGCAAATAACATAACCTACAATATCAGAGAGCTTGAAGGAGCTCTTAATAAATTAAGCGTATATGCACAGCTTGGAAATATTCCTATAACAGAAGAGCTTGCAAAAGATGTACTGAAAGATTTTATATCAAAAGACTCAAATATAAAGATTACTCCGGACCTTATTATCAACACGGTTTCTGAGCATCTTAATATTTCAGTTTCTGATATTAAATCTACAAAGAGAAGCCAGGACGTTGCTTCAGCAAGACAAATTGCTATGTATCTATGTCGTAAATATACAGATAAAGGTCTTAAATCAATAGGAGAAGCCTTTGGAGGTAAAGATCATTCAACTGTACTTAGTAATATTAAAAGAGTTGAAGAAAAATTATCTCAAGACCCTGAATATGTAGATATTATAGATGTTATTATAAAGAAACTTAATCCACAAAAGTAGTTAAGAAAATGTTATTTTGTTGTTAAAAAATGTTAATAAAAAAAGATTATATAGTTATTCCATTTAAGCATGTTTATAAATAACTATATTAACAACATCAATATAATAATTATTAACATGGACACATAATTAAAATTTCTTTTTATATAAAGGAATTTTAATGTACCAACATTTTCAGACCCCCTACTACTATTATTACTATATATATTTATTAATAATATAGTAAATTTCATCTCGAAAGGAGTTATCAACCACAATGAAAATTTCATGTTTAAAATCAAATTTACTGCAAGGTATAAATACAGTATCGAAAGCGGTTTTAGGAAAAACAACGCATCCTATATTGTCTTGTATTTTTATAGAAGCTGAGAATGGTAAGATAAAGCTTACTGCTAATGATATGGAGATAGGTATAGAAAGCTATGTTGACGGTACCGTCATAGAAGAAGGAAAGATTGCTATTGAAGCAAAGCTTTTTTCTGATATTGTAAGAAAGCTTCCTGATAGTGATATATTTATTGAAACCAATGAAGAATTTAAAGCATCAATTAAGTGTGAAAAAGCAAAGTTTCATATTCCGGGTAAATCCGGTGAGGATTTTCCAAATCTTCCTTCAGTTGCAAAGAATAAATGTATATCAGTTTCACAGTATGTGTTAAGAGAAATTATTAATCAGACAATATTTTCTATTTCAGATAATGAAAACAATAGGCTTATGACAGGTGAATTATTTGAAGTAAATAATAACAGACTTAGTGTTGTATCTCTTGATGGTCACAGAATATCCATAAGAAATGTGGAGCTGAAGGGTGATAATTTAGACATAAAGGTTGTTGTTCCAGGAAAAGCACTTGCTGATATCAGTAAAATTATTAGTGGTGGAATTGATGATGAGGTAAATATATATTTTACTGAAAATCATATATTATTTGAGTTTGATAATACAAAGGTTGTTTCAAGACTTATTGAAGGAGAATATTTTAGAATAAGTCATATGCTTTCTGTTGATTATCAAATTAAGATACAGGTAAATAAGAGAGAATTTCTTGACTGTATAGACAGAGCTTCTCTTTTTATAAAGGATTCCGATAAAAAGCCTATTAAGCTGATAATAGAAGATAATATAATGTATTTAAAGATTAATTCTCTTATTGGTTCTATGAATGAAGAAATAGATATAACAAAAGAGGGAAATAATCTGATTATTGGATTTAATCCAAAATTCTTAATGGATGCTATTAGGGTTATTGATGATGAAACAATCAATATTTATATGAATAATACGAAATCTCCTTGTATTATCAAAGATGAGGAAGAAAGTTATACATATCTTATACTTCCTATGGGTATCAATGAAGCAAGCTAATATAATTTTCATCAAGGTGACAGATAAATAAAAAATATTTTTAGATTGGAAATAGAAAAATATGGAAATAATTAAATTGAGAGAAGATTATATAAAGCTAGGGCAGGCACTGAAAGCAGCTGGTTTGGTAGAATCTGGAGTGGAGGCAAAAGAAGTTATAAGTCAGGGACTTGTAGTTGTAGATGGAGAGATTGAAACCAGAAGAGGAAGGAAGCTCTATGACGGAGCAGAAGTTGAATTTGATGGTAACAAGATTAGTATACAGAAATAATGGCTGGTAAAACACATGTATATAGAATCATTGAAGCTTAATAATTATAGAAATTATAAAGACCTGAATATCGAATTTGATAGAAATACAAATATTTTGTATGGGGATAATGCACAGGGAAAAACAAATATTTTAGAATCTATATATATGGCTGCAACAACAAAATCTCATAGAGGAAGTAAAGATAAAGAAATAATAAAATTCGGAGAAGAGGATGCACATATACGATTATGCATTAATAAAAGTGATATAAAACATAAAATAGATATGCATATTCGTAAAAATAAGAATAAGGGAGTAGCGATAGATGGAATACCTATCCGTCGAACTACAGAATTATTTGGATTAATAAATGTGATATTTTTTTCGCCTGAAGATTTATATATTATAAAAAATGGACCTTCAGAAAGAAGAAGATTTATTGACCTTGAATTGTGTCAGATAAGCAGACTTTATTATCAGAATTTAGCTATGTATCATAAAGTATTAAATCAGAGAAATAATCTGCTTAAACAGATATATTACAATAAAGAGCTTCTTGAAACGATAGATGTATGGAACAGTCAGCTTATTGAATATGGAATAAAGGTTATCAGAGAAAGAAATAATTTTATATCCATGCTCAATGAAATGATAGGTGAAATACATAATAATCTTACATCAGGTAAGGAAAAGATAGAAATAATTTATGATAAAAATGTTGATGAAAAAGAGTTTGAAAAAACACTTATTGATAAGATAAATGTGGATTTAAATTATTCAAGTACACAAACAGGACCTCATAGAGATGACATTATTTTTATGGTAAATGGGATGGATGCCAGAAAATTTGGCTCTCAGGGGCAGCAAAGAACAGTTGCATTATCTCTTAAGATGGCAGAAATAAAGCTGGTAAAAAAAATAATTAATGATAATCCTATTTTATTGCTTGA
The DNA here is from genome assembly GCA_964488185.1 of uncultured Coprococcus sp. Classification (GTDB taxonomy): domain Bacteria; phylum Bacillota; class Clostridia; order Lachnospirales; family Lachnospiraceae; genus Coprococcus. Next base: position 4,085 of record CAZATW010000055.1, read on the forward strand.
TGACGTAATGAGTGAGCTTGACAGTAAAAGAAGAGAATCGTTGATAGAAGAAATAAAAGATATACAGACAATTATCACCTGTACAGGGTATGATGAATTTATAAAGGAACAGGTAATTATTAATCATGTATATAATGTTACAGATGGTTTTATCATAAGAACGGAGGAAACAGATGGAAAATAATTACGAAGCTGAACAGATTCAAATATTAGAAGGTCTCGAAGCTGTGAGAAAAAGACCGGGTATGTACATAGGAAGTACATCTTCAAGAGGTCTTCATCATCTTGTTTATGAAATCGTAGATAATTCAGTTGATGAAGCACTTGCAGGTTATTGTACACACATAAAGGTTTATATAAACAAAGATAATTCCATAACAGTTATAGATAACGGTAGAGGAATTCCTATAGGGTTACATGAGAAAAAGGGAATCCCTGCTGTTGAAGTAGTATTTACAATTCTTCATGCCGGTGGAAAATTTGGTGGTGGTGGATATAAGGTATCAGGTGGACTTCATGGCGTAGGTGCATCTGTTGTTAATGCTTTATCCAAATGGTTAGAGGTAGAAATAACAAGAGAAGGTAAGATATACCGCCAGAGATATGAAAAAGGAAAGGTTGTAAATAAACTTGAAATTATAGGTGATGCGCCTGAAGATGTGTCAGGAACCAAGGTAACATTTTTGCCTGACGATACTATATTTGAAGAGACAATATATGATTATGATACAATTAGAAACAGACTTCGTGAAATGGCATTTCTTACTGCCGGACTTAAAATTACTCTTGTGGATTTAAGATTAAATCCTGCAAAAGAAAGGGAATTTCATTATGAAGGCGGTATTAGGGAATTTGTAACTTATATAAACAGACATAAAGATGCCTTATATGATAAGGTTATTTATTGTGAAGGTATAAGGGAAGGTATAAGTGTTGAGGTCGCATTGCAGCATAATGATTCTTATAACGAATCTACGTATAGCTTTGTAAATAATATAACTACACCGGAGGGTGGAACACATCTTACGGGATTTAAATCAGCTATAACAAAGGTGTTTAATGAATATGCCAGAAAGAATGGAATTATAAAAGAAAAGGATGACAATCTTTCAGGTGACGATTTAAGAGAAGGTTTGGCTGCTATTATATCGGTTAAAATAAGTGAACCTCAGTTTGAAGGACAGACGAAGCAAAAGCTTGGAAATTCCGAGGCAAGACCTGCGGTAGAAAGTGTAGTAACAGAACAGCTGACATACTTTTTAGAGCAAAATCCTGCCATAGCTAAGATAATAGTAAACAAGGCAGCACTTGCGCAGCGGGCGAGGATAGCTGCAAGAAAAGCAAGAGATGTTGCGAGAAAGGCAAATCTTTCGGATAATATGGCACTTCCGGGTAAGCTTGCTGATTGTTCCGATAAGGATCCAAAAAATTGCGAAATTTATATCGTTGAGGGAGATTCAGCTGGTGGTTCGGCAAAAACGGCACGTTCCCGTGCAACACAAGCTATACTTCCGCTTCGTGGTAAGATACTTAATGTTGAGAAAGCCAGAATAGACAGAATTCTTGGAAATGAAGAAATAAAGGCTATGATTACAGCCTTTGGTACAGGTATACATGAGAACTTTAACATAGAAAAGCTTAGATATAATAAAATTATTATTATGACGGATGCGGACGTTGATGGTGCTCATATTGCAACACTTCTTCTTACATTTTTCTACAGGTTTATGCCTGATTTAATAAGAAAGGGACATGTTTATCTGGCACAGCCGCCGTTATATAAGCTGGAGAAAAATAAAAAAATATGGTACGCCTATAGTGATGATGAATTAAATAAAATTCTTGAAGAGGTAGGTCGTGACCAGAATAATAAAATACAGCGGTATAAAGGTCTTGGTGAAATGGATGCAGAACAGCTTTGGGAGACAACAATGGATCCTGAAAAGAGAATTCTTCTCAGAGTTGCTATAGATGATGACGATGAATCAGAGATAGATTTAACCTTTAACGTACTTATGGGAGATAAGGTTGAACCAAGAAGAGAGTTTATAGAAACAAATGCTAAATATGTAAAGAACCTTGATATTTAGTTTGATAAATCAATTTGTTATTCAGATTGATTAAAACAGAAAGGAAATCAAAACATGGAAGATGATAAGATTTTTGATAAGGTAAGCGAAGTTGGTTTAAAGAAAACAATGGAGCGTTCATATATTGATTATGCGATGAGTGTTATTGCTGCTCGTGCTCTTCCGGATGTTAGAGATGGACTGAAGCCGGTTCAGAGAAGAATTCTTCATTCTATGATAGAACTGAATAATGGTCCTGATAAGCCACATCGTAAATGTGCTCGTATAGTCGGTGATACAATGGGTAAATATCATCCTCATGGAGATAGTTCTATATATGAGGCACTTGTTAAGCTTGCACAGGAATGGAATACCAGATATCCTTTGGTAGATGGTCATGGCAATTTCGGTTCCGTTGATGGAGACCATGCAGCGGCAATGCGATATACAGAAGCAAGACTTTCAAAGATATCTATGGAAATGCTTGCCGATATAAACAAGGATACAGTTGATTTTATACCAAATTTTGATGAGACAGAGAAAGAACCAACCGTACTTCCATCACGTTATCCTAATCTATTAGTAAATGGAACTTCAGGTATTGCTGTTGGTATGGCAACCAATATTCCACCACATAATTTAAATGAAACTATTAATGCGGCTGTGAAAATTATAGATAACAAGATAGAAGAGGATAGGGAGACTGATATAGATGAGTTAATGGAAATCATTAAAGGACCAGATTTTCCAACAGGTGCGCAAATACTTGGAAAACAGGGTATCAATGATGCATATAGAACAGGTCGGGGTAAAATAAAGGTACGAGCTATCACAGATATTGAACCAATGCAGAATGGAAAACAGAGAATTGTAGTAACTGAACTTCCATATATGGTAAATAAATCTCTCCTTATACAGAAAATTGTTGAACTTGTAAAAGAAAAGAAAGTAGATGGAATAACAGACATAAGAGATGAGTCCTCAAGGGAAGGTATGCGTATTGTCATTGAACTTCGCAAGGATGTAAATGCAAATGTTCTTTTAAATCAGTTGTATAAGCATACACAGCTTCAGGATACATTTGGTGTTATTATGATTGCTCTTGTAGACGGAGTTCCAAAGGTACTTAATCTGTATGAAATGCTGAATTACTATTTAAAGCATCAGGAGGAGGTCGTTACAAGAAGAACAAAATATGAGCTTAATAAAGCAGAAGAAAGAGCTCATATTTTACTTGGTTTGCTTATAGCTCTTGATAATATAGATGAGGTTATAAAGATAATCAGAGAATCAAAGAATGTTGGAGATGCAAAAGCTTCTTTGATGGAAAGATTTGATTTATCTGAAGTACAGGCTCAGGCTATTGTAGATATGAGACTTCGTGCACTTACAGGTCTTGAAAGAGAAAAGCTTGAGAGCGAATATAAAGAGCTTATGGCAAAAATAGCAGAATTGAAGGAAATTCTTGCTGACAATAAAAAGCTTCTCGGTGTTATTAAGAATGAGCTGCTTGTTATTGCAAACAAGTATGGTGATGAAAGAAGAACCTCTATCGGACAGGGCATAGATGATGTTACAGATGAAGAACTGATAGAGAGAGAAGATATCGTTATCACCATGACAAAACTTGGATACATTAAACGAATGCCACAGGATACTTTTAAGTCACAGCATAGAGGTGGTAAAGGTATAAAGGGTATGCAGACTATAGAGGATGATTACATAGATGAAATCTTTATGACAAATACCCATAGCTTTATTATGTTCTTTACAAATAAGGGAAGAGTGTACAGACTGAAGGGATATGAAATTCCTGAATCGGGAAGAACTGCGAGAGGTGTTGCAATCGTTAATCTTCTTCAGCTACAGCCTGATGAATATGTAACAGCTATTATTCCGCTTAAGAATTATGAAGATGATAAATTTCTGTTTATGGCTACAAAGCAGGGTATGGTAAAGAAAACGTATCTTGCTGATTATGCAAATGTAAGGAGGTCAGGTCTTGCAGCTATAACACTTAGGGAAAATGATGAACTTATAGAGGTAAAAGCTACTGACGGAAATAATGATATATTTCTTATTACAAAAAAAGGTATGTGTATCAGATTTAATGAAGATTGTGTAAGAAATACCGGTAGAACCTCCATGGGTGTAATAGGTGTTAAATTTGACAAGGATGATGGTGTAGTTGCAATGCAGCTGGATAGTCAGGGTGATTCTATTTTATTTGTATCTGAAAAGGGTATGGGTAAAAGAACTGTTTTAGACGAATTCTCACCTCAAAACAGGGGTGGTAAAGGTGTCAAATGCTACAAGGTAAATGATAAAACAGGAAATATTGTAGGTGCAAAATCAGTTACAGATGAAAATGATATCATGATTATGACAAATGAAGGAATCATTATAAGAATGAGCTGTGCTGATATATCTACACTTGGAAGATTTACCTCAGGTGTAAAGCTTATTAATATCAATTATGATAAAAATGTAGTAGTTGCATCTGTGGCAAAGGTTGATAAAAGCAGTGAAGATATAACAGAAGATGAATCAGATAATATAGATAATATATCTGAAATGTCAAAAGAAAATATATCAGATGGGAGATGACTCCCGCCTCTATAAGCGGCGAGTAACAAATTTACATCAGTGGGAGTCCAATCTTCCACCTGATATACGCTCTGCGAGGATGCGCAGGGATTCGTAAATGAGTTATGTCAGCTAACGCTGACACGAATCCCGCGCCAAGACTCGCTCGCGAGTCTTGAACAGAGAATATTACAGAGTAATTAATAAAAATTATTAGAGAGTCCGAATATAAAAAGAATAAAATATTCGGACTTTTTTTGTTTTGTAACCAAAATGTAAGGGTTTATTAATTGTATGATAAATCATGATATGGTATAATATTCACGTAGGCAATGAGCCATGCATCTTATAATATAAACAAAGTCGGCTGCTTGCAGACAAGACTTTGCTTATATTATAAGATATAGGGCGAAGCCCGTGACCGAGCTGTAGGCGAGGTGCATGGCTGTATACGAAGGAACAGCATGGAATGAGTTCTTTATGATACAAGTGAAGCAAATAACACAATTTATAGATAAATGAAATAGAATTGGGAGAGGTATAAGCTATGTCAGGGTTTTTAACAGCAATTATGTCTGTGTTAGCAAAAAATGTTACAGAAGCTACCACGGAAACAACAACAGAAAGGTCTAATTTACTTGAAGCACTGGATACAGGAGAAAAGGCTTCGGAATTATCAAGTGATATTATGAATATCATATATATACTTATAGCAGTAGTAATCGTTATAGCAGTTATAACTTTGGGATTATATATATATAAATTTTTTAAAAACAGAAAAGATCCAAATTATGTAAAGAATGATGATGAATTTTTAGATGATTAAAAGCTGATAAAAATTCATCTGTCTGATAGTATAGGGGAGAATATGATGAGAACTATCCATACTCAAGAAATAATTAAAAATGTAAAAGAGATGTGTATTGAGGCAAATATACACTTATCGGAAGATATGGAGAAAGCAGTGAGAGCTTCTGTGGAAACAGAGGACAGCCAACTTGGTAAGCAGATACTTAATCAGTTATGTGAGAATTTGGACATAGCAGCTTCTGATGAAATACCTATCTGTCAGGATACAGGTATGACAGTATTATTTGTTAATATTGGACAGGATGTACATGTAGAAGGAATGTCAATTACAAATGCGATAAACGAAGGAGTCAGGCAGGGTTATACGGAGGGATTTCTTAGAAAATCTGTAGTTAAGGACCCATTAATCAGAGAAAATACAAAAGATAATACACCGGCTATCATTCATTATGATATTGTTCCGGGAGAAAATATTGAGATAACAATAGCACCTAAGGGCTTTGGAAGTGAGAATATGAGCCGTGTATTTATGCTGAAACCGGCTGATGGTGAGGAAGGCGTAAAAGCGGCCGTACTTTCGGCAGTTAAAGATGCGGGACCAAATGCCTGTCCACCTGTATTTGTTGGGGTAGGATTAGGCGGAGACTTTGAGCTGGCTGCGAAGCTGGCAAAAAAGGCATTAACGAGAAAAGCCGGTACACATTCATCATTTCCTCATATAGCTCGTATAGAAGAGGAGTTACTCGAAACCATAAATAGTACGGGTATAGGACCGGGCGGTTTAGGCGGAAAAACGACAGCACTTGCAGTAAATATTGAAACCTATGCAACCCATATAGCAGGAATGCCGCTTGCAGTAAATATGTGTTGTCATGTAAACCGCCATGTTACAAGAATATTGTAATGAAGAGGGAACATTTATGATTATATTATTCTTTTTAAAGGATGTATTATTATAAATACAGGGAGAAAGGTATATGGGGAAAATATCTGGATTTTTTGTCAGACAGAAGAATTATATAATAGAAGTATATAAAAAATATTTGTCAACGATAGCTTCTGTTATTTTATTGGCTATTATTTTTGTTGTATATAATCATATGGATTTGAATGATTTTTATGAACATTCAATAATTATATTACTATTATATTCCGTGTGGAGTTTTTTCTTTGAAACTTATTATTATACGAAAAACAAAACAACTATAAAGAGACTGGTTTCGTCAGGTATAGGTATTTTAATATCCGTAATACTCGATTTAATTTGCCATCATATAATAGAAAAAAATCAAAATAGCGGCTATAGTATAGTTGATATAAATATAATTTTGTTTCTTACTTTCTATGTAATATTTCTAATTGGTTGTGCATTGTTTATTATTTTAAAAAGACAAAAAATATCCTTCCATGAATATCTTGCAAGAGTCATATTTGGTTTACTGAGGGCAGTAGGACTTTTCCTTACTCTTTATATTGCTGTTGTTTTGTTATTAGAATTATATGACAATCTGATAGCTAGTATAGATTATTGGGATGTGCTTGGAGATATAGAAATCATTATTACAGGTCTTGTATATTTTCCGGTTTGTTTAGTAACATTGGTGAAAACAGAAGAAGAAAATTCCAAATTTACAAAAGGGGTTGTAACATATGCCTTTATGCCATGTGTTATGATTGCTATGTTGATTATCTATATTTATATAATAAAGATTTTTGTTACTTGGAAGGTACCGTCAAACGAGATATTTCCTATATGTGTAATGCTGTTTGCAATAGGTGCTCCGATATGGACAATGGCATATGCTTTTATGCGTGAGAAAGATAATATATATACAAAGCTGATAAAATATATGAAATATATTTATGCACCTTTTCTCTTTTTGGAAATTTACGCAATAGCTGTAAGAATTCAAGAGTATGGAATTACGGAAAGCAGATATGTAGGAGTGGCAATTATTATTTTCCAGATAATTTATATCTTGTGGGAATTGATAATCAGGTTGGTTAGAAAGATATGCAAAAAAGAAAAACAACCTGTATATGGAAAGTATTATGAGTATATGCTTTTGGTTATTGTTGTTATTGCATTTGTTGGATTAGTAATTCCGGGAGTAAATGCTACATTTGTATCATATCTTTCGCAAAAAGAAATATTTAAGAATAATAAGGAAGGTAATGTCAGTGCAGCCTGCGAGGCATATTATTATTTAAAAGACAATCCATATGGAAAGAGCTGGTTGGATAAGAATTGTACAAAGGAGGAACTGGCAGAACTTCAGAACCAGTATTACGACAAAGTTAATAATACGAAGGATGAAAATAAAATTAAGTGGAACTATGTAAATGTAAAATATAATAGTGTAGATAATTTGGATGAGGGTTATGATATTTCAGGATATAATAAGTTATATGAAGTAATCTGCGGCTATTATAATGTAGAATATACAAATGAAGAATGTAAATCCATGAAAATGAGAATAGGGGAAAAAGAATATACAAACATAGATATAACCGACTGCCTGTCTTATTATATAGATATAGATGAAAATCCTGAACAATATAGTGAAAAGGATAAAATATACCGCATAGACATTGATGAAAATCATATATTCTATGTCAGCAGTATCAGATTTGATTACATAGAGGGTATGACAAGAATAAAAGAATTAAGCATAAATGGATATGTATTAGAAAAATAATGGAGAGATGAAAAATGAGTGAAAATAAACATATTACAGTACCATTTCAAAAAGAAGAAATTGACAATCTAAAGGCTGGGGATTATGTGTATCTGACAGGAACGATTTATAGTGCAAGAGATGCTGCACATAAGAGAATGTATGATGCAATAAAAGAAGCTGAGACTAGGGATATGTCGGAGTCGGAACTTAATGGAACAGAACTATATGATAGAAAGATTTTGCCGTTTGATATAACCGGAAATACGATATATTATCTGGGACCTACGCCTGCGAGGGAAGGACAGGTAATAGGTTCAGCAGGTCCGACGACAAGCACACGTATGGACAAATATACACCTCTTATTTTGGACAAAGGACTTACGGGAATGATAGGTAAGGGTAAAAGAAGTAAAGAGGTAGTAGATGCAATTATAAGAAATAAGGCTGTGTATTTTGCTGCCGTAGGTGGTGCAGGCGCACTTCTTTCAAAATGTATTAAAGAATCTGAGGTTATCGCATATGATGACCTTGGAACGGAGGCTATCAGAAAAATGAGAGTAGAGAGCTTTCCGGCAATTGTTGTTATAGATTCAAAAGGCAATAATCTGTATGATACAGCAGTTACAGATTACTTAAACAGCAGGCAATAGTATGTGGAAATGGATATTAACGTAAAAAATACATATATAAGAAGGCTTAATATATTCTTTTTTATTATATGAGAATATTCACAAAATTTGAAATATTGGAGGTAATATATATGGGAAAACATACAAAAAGTAAGAAACAGATACTGAATAAAGTAAGATTTACGAAAGCAAATGTGATAGCCATTGTAATATTGGTTATAATTGAAGCAGTATTTTATTATGCAGTATTTCCTTCAATTAATATACATAATGGGGTATTTTGGGGCTGGCTTATTATAACGCTGATTGCACTTATATTTTGTACAATGAATTTTAAACCTGATAAAAGAGCAGAAAGGACAGACAGTCAAACGTCGGCAGTCAACGGCATAACAAAATATGGACTTATTATTACAGGCTTCATAATTGTAGTGGTTATTATCGCCTCAATTATTTCTTCGCCACTCTTTATGTCATCAAAATATGCAGAGCTTATCGATATCAAAGATGGAGATTTTAATACCGATATTGCCGAAAGTGAAGATATTAGTGATATAGCCCTTATGGACACGAATAGTGCAAGAATAATAGGTGACAGAGCAATCGGTTCACTTTCAGAGGTGGTCAGTCAGTATGAGGTTAGTCAGGATTACAGTACAATAGATTATGATGGTAAACCAATGAAGGTCGCTTCACTAAATTATGCAGGATTTTTTAAGTATATGAATAATAAGTCAGAAGGTATACCGGGATATGTATTAGTAGACCCTGTTAAAAACGAGGCAAAGTATGTGAAGCTAGAGAAATCCATAAAGTATTCACCGTCGGCATATTTTAATGACAATTTAGAGAGACACGTTCAGATGGCATATCCGACATATTTGTTTGAAGGATACTATTTTGAGCTGGATAATGACGGAAATCCATATTATATTTGTCCAACTCTTATGGCAAATGCAGGTCTGTTTGGTGCAAAGGATGTAAAAGGAGTCGTTATCTGTGACCCATGTTCGGGTGAAATGGAATATTATGATGTGGCTGATGTTCCTGCATGGGTGGACAGAGTATACGATGGAGATCTTGCATGTCAGAAATATGATTGGTATGGGAAACTGTCAGGTGGTTTCCTCAACAGCATTATAGGAAATAAGGGATGTAAGAAAACGACTGAAGATTATGGCTATAAGGTAATAAATGGAGATGTATGGGTTTATACAGGTGTAACATCCGTGAATGGAGATGAGTCCAATATAGGATTTGTAATGATAAATCTTAGAACGGGAGAAAGTAAATATTACAATATAGCAGGTGCAGAAGAGTTTTCTGCAATGTCATCAGCAGAGGGACAGGTACAGCATCTAGGATATGTGGCATCTTTTCCGTCACTTATCAATATAAAAGGAATACCTACATACATAATGGTATTAAAGGATAATGCAGGACTTGTTAAAATGTATGCACTTGTGAATGTAGAAAAATATAATATTGTAGCTACGGGAAGTACGCAGAAGGAAGCACTTGCTTTGTATAATAAACTACTTGCTGAAAATAACATGTTAAGCAGCAGCCAAGTGATAGATGAGCTGCCATCAGATAAGATAACAGTTAGTGATATAAAATACATAATATTTGACGGAGAAACATATGTATATATTACAGACAAGTCAGGAAATGTGTACAAGCAAAAATTTTCTGATAATGAAAATTTGATATTTATACAGGAGGGAGATATTATAACTGTATATTACGAAGAAACAGATAGTGAAATAAAAGAATTGGCAGACTATAAAAAGTAGAATGTTAAAATATTTCATAAAATAAAAATGATTGATATAATGTGATGATACTTTTAGTTGCAAGCATGCAACCAGTGGTAGGGTGAGCCTGGTTTTTATTGATTTTTCACAAATCTTTTTATTTAAAATGCAATATTAAAATAATTGCATAAATAATTTCAAAATGATATAGTTTAGATGTAGGAGTTCCAAAATTAATTTTTTTAAGCAAAAAGGAGAGAAAGAAAAGATGAGAGAGAGAGTAATGAAAAAATCGTTGCTTGTGCTTGCGGTTACGGCAGTTATGCTTTTTGCAATGAGCATTACTTCTATGGCAGCAACAGCAACAAAGGTAACAGGTCTCAAGCAGACTGTAGGTTATGAAACATCTGTAAAGGTTTCATGGACAGCAGACCCATATGCTGATGGATATTATGTCTATTTATCAACAAATAATAGTACATTTACCAGACAGAGTACAAGTACGTATCCTGATGCTTACTCAGCTGAAGATACAATATCCGGCTTGTCAGCAGGTCAGAAATATTATGTAAAGGTTGCAGCAGTATATAAGGATGCTAATTATAATTATACAGCAGGTCCTTTATCTGATGCTATATCAGTAGTTACAGCGCCTAAGCAGGTAGACAGAACGACAATTAAGCAGACAAAGGCTACGACAACATCCGTTTCACTTAAGTGGACATATTCAGTAGGAGCATCAGGATATGTGGTAACTGTAGGCGACAAGTCTGTTACAGTTGGCGGAGCATCGGCTACTGTTAAGCAGAGTGCAGGAGACTATAATACGGCTAAGGTTCAGGCATATAAGCAGTCAAATGAAGGCTTCAAAGCATATGCATATTCTTCAAGCTCTTCTGATTATATGTATTCAGCACCTACAACGCCAAAGAATGTTGCAAGCGGAAAGCTGGGTAACCTTAAATGGTACCCAACAGAGAGTAACAAGGTAAGAATTGCTTGGAATATGGCAAGTGGATATTCTTCTACAGTATCAGGCTATCAGGTACAGATTTATTCTATCGATGGTAAGAAGAAGCTTAAGACATATACTATAAAAGATAAATCTACTATGTTAAAAGAGTTTAATCTTAAGGCTGTAAAGAATACAGGATTCAGAGTTCGTGTTAGAGCATATAAGACAATTAATGGAAAGAATTATTTTGGTAAGTGGTCCAGCTTTAAGGGTGTTGTTCCGCAGGCAGCAGTAAAGATTACAAAGCGTACCGGAAAAACTTCATTTAAGGTAACATGGCCAAAGGTTAAGAATGTAACAAAGTATTATGTATATGTATGCAAGAATGAGAATGTATCACAGAGCAATCAGGTATGGAAGAAGGTTGCTACATTAGGTAAGAACGCTACATCATATACAGCAAAGAACCTCAAGGCAGGAAACTACAATGCTATCTATATTATTCCTGTAGTTAAGGCAGGCGGAAAGACCTATAAGGCAGAGTATACATGGTATAAGTACGCATACTTATCAACTTATTATTAAAAAGAGAGATATATAACAGATAATGTTATAAAACGACCTACAAGATAACAGGGAGGGGTAATTTCTCCCTGTTATCTTTATTTTTTTATGAAATAGAAGTCGAATAATTCATTTGATGAATATAGGATTGTTTTCTTTTTTGTATTAAGTATTTTTGTAAAATATGATAAATTGATAGCATTTTTAGAGATAAAAAGCATATAATACTCAAGAAAAAAATACCTTGACAATAACTATATGGTTTGTTATCATATACTAGCGTCAAAAATTTAATATCCATGGTAGGAGATTTATTTAGGCATTTTGCAGAAGTACTCAAGTGGCTGAAGAGGCGCCCCTGCTAAGGGTGTAGGCCGTTCGCGCGGCGCGAGGGTTCAAATCCCTCCTTCTGCGTTTCCTTAATGGAAACAGTTTTTGACATATATTCCTCGATAGCTCAATGGTAGAGCACTCGGCTGTTAACCGAGGGGTTGTAGGTT
>CAZATW010000056.1:0-16451 GCA_964488185.1 uncultured Coprococcus sp.
TTTCCTGCATCTGTTTCATAATAATCTCCAGACGTTCCTGTGCCTGCTCATTCACTTACAAATTGTTTCCGAAAAGATAAAAAGGAGCTTACTGAAATAACAACGAACAAGAAGGAAATCATTGAAGCTGCAAAGGAGAAAGCCCTGTCACTTCTTAAGTCCATAGGACTTGAAGATAAGGCAGATGTATATCCTTCAACATTGTCAGGTGGACAAAAACAACGTGTTGCTATCGTAAGAGCCCTTGCCATGAATCCTGATGTTATCTTATTTGACGAGCCTACATCAGCCCTCGACCCTGAAATGGTCGGCGAAGTTTTAGATTTGATGAAAAAGCTTGCAAATGAGGGCATGACAATGGTTATTGTTACCCACGAAATGGGTTTTGCCCGTGAGGTTGCAAATAAAGTAATCTTCATAGATGGCGGACAGATTCTTGAAAGTGGTACACCGGAAAAATTCTTCGGAAATCCAAAAAATCCACGACTTAAGGATTTCCTGTCAAAGGTGTTATAAACGAATCACCCTAGGGGATATAATGATATGATACCCCTTAAGCAGACAAGGTAAATAACCAAATCTACTTAAGGGGTATTTTATTGAATTTCATTTCCTTTCACATTCAAGACAAATCTCAAATATCTCTCCGTCACTTTCTGCCCACACCTTATGCCCCAGCTTATCCGAAAGACATTTTACAACATAGAGTCCGAGACCTGTCCCCTCGTTGTGTCTTGAAGCTTCTCTGTAGAATGCCTCAAACACCTTTTGAGTATCAAAATCATCTGAATGTAACATGTCATTTTTCATGGATATCATGACCTGCCTTTCTTCCACCTTCATATTCAGACTGAACTTTGACACCGCATATTTTCTGGCATTTGAAAATAAATTCTCAAATATTCTGCCTAAAAACTGCATATTCGATATAACAATGATATCCTGTTCCGGTATATAAAAGTCGGCATCAAGACCACTTTCATTAATCCAGTCATACTGGCTCATTATCTGCTCTGACATAAAATTTGTCAGATGAACAGGCTCCATGATGACCTGCTCTGTATTTGCCTCTATTGCCGACACCTCAAAAAATGCATCCGATAAAGTCTTCAGATACTCCATTTTGTCCATTGCAATATCCAGATATTCCTGATTTTTCTCATCAAGTACACCATTTTTATCTATCATCTGCATATAGCCTTTTGCAGCAGTAAGAGGCGTTCTGAAATCGTGGGATATACCTGCAATAACATTTTTAATCTGTCGTCTGTCCTTTTCAAGACTCAATATCTGTTTTTTTACCATATCCGTGTATTCATTTAAAGCGTCCGCAAGAGCAAGCACGTCCTTATCAAAATAATCCACTGTCACAGGCTGGTTCATATCAGCAGACTTGCGCTCATTTATCCGCTTTGTAAAGCTTCTAATCTGCCTTTTATACTGATTCAGACGCACAAGAAGGACTGCTGCCAATATAAGCAACAGTCCTCCTGCTATTACGAAAATAATCTCCTGATTATTCATATAACTCTCCTGTCAGATTATTAAGAATCTCTGCATACTGCCACAATTCCTAACAGTTCCTTTTCCATAGTCTATAATAACATACCGACACTACTGGAATTTTCTCCTTTTGTATCCTATATATGATACCACATACCAGATAGTAACTTCAATAACAAGACTTAAGATAACATTTACTACAAAATATGTCGGTATCGTCTCCATACCAAGACTTGCAATCTGACTTTCCACAAACCAGCTGCCCACCCTTTGAGCCGATTCCAATGATTCATCTTCAAATACAAGCTGAAGCCCTATTGCAAATGCCGAATCCAGCATTGCAAATCTTAAAAAACCAATTCCTATCCCAAGGATATGTCTTACTGACGTGACCGCAAGCACTGCTACCATAGCCACATGCAATACGATGATAAATAAAAGTATCATCCTAAGCGGAATCTGTTTTAATTCTCCCGTACCATTTACGATTCCGAAAATTCCCATAAGAGCTGCAAACAAGCCTGAAAATAACAAAGATACAAGCGGTACGATGACCATCAGCTTACTATTAATGATATTGGTTATCCTATTTCCTGCCATGACCTCGTAAAGAGCCGTTTTATTGTCAAACGGCATTCCTGCAAATGTTGCTGCAATAGCCGCCATAAATATCGGAACAAATGCACATGCCTGCTCTTCAAAGCCCATAAGATATGTCGTAGCCGTAATCTTTCCCACCGATATATCATCCAAAAACGGCAAAGCCAGTATCAATACGCAGATAATGATAAGCCACTTCATAATTCCCGATGATTTTCTTGCTCTATACCATTCCGCTTTCATAAGTCTGTTCATATCTATTTACCTCCCTTTCCAAGCTTCTTAAAACGAAACTTCTGTGGTTTATCGCTTTCACCACTTTCTGATGATGTGACCTTTGAGAGATAATACTCTTCCAGATTTTCTCCCTCAATATTCAGCCTGGTAAGGATAAGTCCACTGTCTGTAATGGTCTTTGATACCGTTTCCAGCTCATCAAGCCTTTCATAGATACGAATTTCGTTATTATCTACAACCTTATATTCTTTTACAGCAAGCTCCTGCTCAATTACTGTAGCAAGCCTGTCAATATTATTTGCCGCAACCGATATGTAGCTTCTACATTTCTGCTCCAGCTCTTCCTTTGAAATACACTCAATCAGCTTTCCTTTATCAATAATGGCAAAATCCGTACAAAGCTCAGAAAGCTCGGAAAGCAGATGGCTCGAAATAAGAATTGTGATTCCGTCTTCTTCACACAACTTCTTAAGCATATTTCTGACTTCAACAATTCCCTCAGGGTCAAGACCATTTACAGGCTCATCAAGAATCATGAGCTCAGGGCTTGGAAGAAGTGCCATACCGATTCCAAGTCTCTGACGCATACCTAATGAGAAATACTTTGCCTTCTTTGTGCCTGTATTTGCAAGCCCCACAAATTCCAGAATCTCATCAATTCTTTCTTCCTTTACTACACCTCTTAAATACCTGATATACTCCATATTCTGTCTGGCAGTCATACTGCCGTCCAGATAAGGCGCTTCTATCATAAAGCTGGCTCTGCCTCTCTTCTCATCAATATCCGTCTCGCTGCCAAATAATGCTATACTTCCCTCTGTCGGCATACAGGTACCTGCTATCATCTTCATAATCGTTGTCTTACCTGCTCCGTTTGGTCCAATCAGTCCGTATATATGACCTTTTTCAATCGTAAAGCTGAAATTATCTACAACCTTATTCTCGCCATACATTTTTGTTAAACCCTGAACCTGTAAAATGTTATCCATATGCGTTAACCCTTTCGATTATTTATAGTTGATTCACGTAATCTTTATGTTTAGCATTTATGCAAACTTTCTTTTTGCCTGCCATTGATTCGATAATGCCATTATAAAAATCCAATATAAAGAAAAGGTTAATTCAAAGGTTAAGAAAAGGTTAATTTATTTTTTTAGTTTATATCCCATTCCCCATATCGTTTCTATATATTCATCATCATCATATTTCTTTATCTTGTTTCTGATGTTGCTCATATGTACCTTCAAGGTGTTATCCTCTGCAAAATATGGCTCATTCCACACACTTTCAAACAAATTAACCTTGGAAAAAAGCTTTGTCTGGTTCTTTAGAAACAACTCCAAAATACGGTATTCCTTACTTGTAAGCTCAAGCCTGTTGCCATTTACTGATATGGTCTTCGACACTTCATTCAGTGTCATATTTTTAAAGGTAATAACTGCTTCTTCGCCCGGTCTTCTGTTCCGCAAAGTATCAGATTCACCTCCTACAGAAATCACATCCCTCATATCGTCACATCCCATGGTATTATGATAATCTGTCATACCATATCTTCTAAGCACTGCTTCAATACGAACTACTACCTCATCAAGGTCAAAGGGCTTTGTTATATAGTCATCTGCCCCCATTCTGATTACATCTATTTTGGTCTGCACGGTGTCCTTAGCTGACAGGATAATTACCGGAACCTGTGAAAATTCTCTCAGCTTTTTTAGCACCACATCTCCGCTTTGGAACGGCAGCATCAAATCGAGCAGCACCAAATTGATATCCTCTCGCACACGAAGTGTCGAAAGTCCTGACATACCATTAAACTCCGAAAACATATCATAGCCTACCGTTGACAAATATTCACATACCAATTTATTGATTTCCTTATCGTCTTCTATAACAAGTATTTTTGCCATACCCAATCCTTTCACACCCCTATTTTTTCATCCACTGCAAATCATTTTTTATATTTTAGCCCATATCGTAGATATGTGCAAATAAAAGAAAAACCGGAACAGGCAGCCCACATTGAAATGACCCGCCTTTTCCGGTCTTTTTGTTACTACTTTTATTTCTTTTTTAAATCCTTTAAGGCATTACTGAGCTTAATCGGATTTCCGTAACGAAGTGTTGAATTTCTGAAAATTTTTCCACCAAGTATACCCATTCCTACTACCGAGGCATAGAGAATCACCGCAGAAACTACAATCTCCCACATTTCAACCGAGCCCATCGCAACTCTTGCAAACATTGCACTATATGAGCTGATAGGCAGGAAGGAGCAAACCTTCATCACAACGCCGTCTATATTTGTCAGCTGTATTAAAACTACGAAGTATACAATCATAACAAGCATCTGTGCCGTACCTGCACTCTTATTCAAATCTTCTATCTTTGAAACAAGTGCGCCAAGTGCTCCATAAAGGAATGCATAAATCAGAAAACCACCCAATCCAAATACTGCAAATGCGATAAGCACATCAGAAGGTATATCAAGGAACATTGCTGCCATACTACCCCAATGCTCTTTATTGAACTGATATGAACCAAGCAGACTGGCAGCCACAAGACCTACCTGAAACAGTGCCGCTATGGTTCCTGCAAATACCTTTCCAAACAAAAGATCTACCGAAGAAGTCGTTGTAACCATAATCTCAATGGAACGGTTACCCTTTTCATTTGCAACACCTGTTGCGATTTGCACGCCATACATAATAATGATCATAAATACAAGAATGACAAGAATGTAGCAATACCAGTAATTCTGTGTACTGTCCTTTCCAAGTATGCTTTCATGTACATGAATCTCTGCACCTTCCATACTCAAAAACTCTTCTACATCAAGATTATGGGTGTTGCAGTAATCAAGCTTAACAAGCAGACTCATATACTCCTTAAACATTTCGGAATTAGAATCATACATGCTCTTGTTATATACATAATAATCAAAGTCATTTACTGCGTTAACCGCAAATCCGGCTATAGCCTCACCATCTTCATCACCAATCTGAGCCTTTAACGCATCAAGGCTATCAACTCTTCTAATCTCCGTCTTATCCAGATATTCAGATGCAATGGCAGTATCTACAAGTCCTTCAGGGTCATATAATAAATAAAATTCATCTTCTGCATCATCCTTATCTGCCGAATCCTCGGTATCACTGTCAGAGCCCTTAAAGGAATCTATAATTCCAGGTGCAAACATAATACCAATACACAAAATACAAATAAGTACAGTTGAGATAATATAGGATTTGCTTCCAAAGTAATTTCCTAATTCATATTTTAAAATAATTCCTATCTTCTTCATTATTTGGCACCTGCCTTTCCTGAAATTTCAGATGAGCCTTGCTCATTTTCAATTTCTTCATCCTCTCCAACCCGTGAAACAAATATATCATTTAAGGATGGCTCGTACATGCCAAAATTCTTAATATCTATATTCAGCTTCTTCAAATCATCAAGAACCTGCCACTGGTCTGCTCCTTCTGACAGCTCAACGATTATGTAGTGCTTATTCCTGCCGACCACATTTATATTTTCTGAGAGATTCTCTTTCAGCAGCTTCTCAAGCTCATGAATCTCATAATTGGTTGCAGCAATAACTCTTCTTCCCTTTCCATATTCTGCCTTTATCTCATCCAGATTACCGGAAAGCACGACCTCACCATGATTAATCATAACAATATCTTCACAAAACTCTTCAACATAGCTCATCTGATGGCTTGAAAAAATAACAATCTTGCCTTCCTTGATGAGCTCGCGTATAACATCCTTTAGTATCTGTGAGTTTACAGGGTCAAGTCCACTAAACGGCTCATCCAAAATAACGATATCCGGATCTGCTACAAGTGTTGCTGCAAGCTGTACCTTCTGCTGATTACCTTTCGATAAAGTATCCAGCTTTCTGTTCATATATTCCAAAACCTGCAAACGCTTAAGCCATTTTTCAGTATTTTGTACGGCCTGCTTCTTTGTAAGCCCCCTAAGCATTGCCAGATAAATCATCTGCTCCTTAATGACACGTTTTGGATAAAGACCTCTTTCCTCAGGCAGATAGCCTATCTGGTCACTGGTGAACTTAAACTTTTTGCCATCCATCAGAACCTCTCCCGAATCAGCATGAAATACATCCATTATAATTCTTATGGTTGTAGTCTTGCCTGCACCGTTTCGACCAAGAAGTCCAAGTGCCCGTCCACTCTCAACTTCAAAATTGACACCATGCAGGATTTCTTTTCCATCAAAGCTCTTCTTTATGTCCTTTAATTCAAGCTTCATGTTCTTCTCTCCCTTCATCAAATACATGTATCAGTCTTAATACCTAATACAGTATAAACGAAAACATTACAAAATATTTAAGACTCGCTCGCGAATCTTGGTGCGGGATTCGTGTCAGCGTTAGCTGACATAACTCATTTACGAATCCCTGCGCATCCTCGCGGAGCGTATATCAGGTGGGAGATTGGACTCCCACTGATGTAAATTTGTTACTCGCCGCCTATAGAGGCGGGAGTCATCTCCCATCTGATATACATTTTTTACATCCTTATCTATTATTAAGGATTCCCTTTTTCCCCTTTATACCATGTGAACTAGGCTCATTTCATTCGCTAAGGTCACAGGTACATATTCTCACTAAATTCGTGCCTCGCATTGCGTACCGGACTACTGCGTAAACTCATCAAATTCAATTTCTGACGGCAGCCTTAAGTCCCCTCTAGGGCTGACAGATACAGTACCTACCTTTACACCGTCAGGCATACAGTTACGTTTAAACTGCTGCCTGAAAAAGCGAGTATAAAATACCTTCTGCCATTTTGCAATTTCCGCATCTGAAAAATGATATTCTTCACTCTGCTTCACAGCCTCCCTGCACAACTCGTACACCTCTTCAGGCGCCATTCCATAACGAAGTGTATAGTATAGGAAAAAGTCATGGAGTATATAAGAGCCGACTGTATCCTCCGTCTTCTGGGCTATGGTTCCGTCTGCATTTGGCGGTAGCAGCTCAGGACTTACGGGCGTATCAATGATATCCTCTATAACAGGTGCGATTCCGGCAAATCCGTTCTTCTCCATGTGATGACCAATTTCATCTACAAGTGTACGAACAAGCGTCTTCGGTATGCTTGTATTGACCGCATACATACTCATATGGTCGCCGTTATAGGTACACCATCCAAGTGCCAGCTCAGACAAATCTCCGGTTCCAACTACAAAGCCGCCTTCCTTGTTTGCCACATCCATAAGAATCTGTGTACGCTCCCTCGCCTGACAGTTCTCATAGGTAATATCCTTTATCTCTTTGTCATGACCGATATCCGAAAAATGCTGTAAAACCGAATCAACGATACAAATCTCTCTCATATCACAGCCAAGCAGCGTCATAAGTGAAGTCGAATTCTGTTTCGTTCTGCTTGTTGTTCCAAAGCCCGGCATGGTTATTCCGATTACGGTCTGAGCAGGAAGTCCGATATTTTTAACAGTCTGCGCAGCTACAAGAAGTGCCAGGGTAGAATCCAGTCCACCCGATACACCCACTACCACACAGCTGCACTTTGTCGCCTCGATTCTTCTCTGCAAGCCTGCCACCTGCATATGAAATATGGAAAGGCATCTTGAAAGTACATCTCTTGACGGTACAAACGGCGTCATCGGAACCCTTGCCAAAATATCCTTTTTCTCCATAAGCGGATTACCACACGCTATACATACATATGGCGTATTTGTATCATTGCTCTTACAATCAGCAAAGGATTTATTTGCCAGTCTGTCATGACGGATTTTCGTCAGATTAAAATCCCTTGTTATGATACCCTCTTCAAATGGCTTCACTTCTCCAAGCAGCTTTCCGTTTTCATACATAAGGTTATGACCTGAAAATACAAGGTCGGAGGTAGACTCATATCTGCCTGCCGATACATATACATAACCACAGATACAGCTTGACGAAATACCTCCTATTAGATTTCTTCTGAACTGCTCCTTTCCGATTACCTCATTTGAGGCTGACAGATTCAAGATAATTTCAGCTCCGTTTAATGCTAACAGTCTGCCTGGTGATACAGGGGTCCACGCATCCTCGCATATCTCTATACCAAGCTTGACATAGGCATCATTACACCCAAGTTTTATGATTATGTTGTTTCCAAACATGGTATTCTCACCATTTGGGAGAGCCACATATCTTGCCTCATGCTTCCCCGCACTAAACCATCTCTTCTCATAAAACTCACCGTAATTCGGCAAATAGGTTTTCGGCACAATAGCTACTATTTTTCCGTTTTGTACAAATGCTGCACAATTAAACAGCTCTCCGTCCACCTCAAATGGAAGTCCCACAACGATGGCGGCATATCCTGCGTTGCTGCTGATGGCGGCATATCCTGCGTTGCTGCCTGCTGTCATTTCAGCTATTTGCATCAGTCCGTCCACCGCATTATTGATAAGATGTCTGTTTGTAAATAAATCTGCACAGGTATAGCCTGTAAGCGACAACTCCGGCGTTACGATAACATCCGTTTTATCACAATATTTTTTATAAATCTCCATTATCTCATTTACATTTTCTGCCACATTCCCAATATGAACCACAGGTGTCGCAGCCATTACACGAAATAAATTCTTCATTGATTTAGCTCCTCTTTATTATTTATAATTAGCATGAACTACTTTATATTTTTATTCATCCTGCCAAAATAATTCATCTAATGTATTATCAAGAACCCTGCAAATATCTATGCACAGCTTGATTATAGGATTATAATCCCTTTTCTATTGCATTTATTGTCTGTCATAATAAGCCTTGCCATCTGTCGGTTTAAAGTAAGTTCTAATATAACCATCTGCAGAAACTACTACAAATTCATTTGTACTTTCAAGATAATATACATCATCTCCATCCTCTTTCTCCGTCTTATGGAGTGATGCAGGATTATTGATTACTTCATTTGCTCCATCCTGATACGCATTTGCATTATTATAGTCAAATTCCACACCATGCTTTTCATAATGCTCCTCAAGCGTTGACTCATTTCTGAAGGTATAATATTGTCCATAGGTTTTTGAAGCCTCGTCAATTGTACTATCTGCTTCGCCGGTGGTTTCCCCATCGGTTATATTCTTCTCACTCTCTATGCGTTCTCCATCGCCTGTATTCTCTCCACTACTTGTAATCTGAGATTTACTGTCATCATTCTTGTTGCTATCTGATTTACCTCCCACAAAGCCACGCACGATAAAACAGACTATAACAAATACAAGAAATATCATGCCTACCACCCTATTAGTAGCAGGGCTCCAGCCTCTCTGCGGTCTCTTATATACGCCGCTTTGATTCTCCTTTTTTGCCATATCTATTTCTCCTCATCAATAGTACTATTTATAATGTCCGTTTATAAAGCCTGAATTATCATATCACTAAATTATATAAGCAGCAGCAATACTTATATCATCAAGGCTTTTGATGCTTCTCATAATAACACTAAGTATGCTTTGACGCAAGTCATCTCTTTTCAGCTGCCATGTATATGGAAGTCATTGTCGGCGGCAGATTCTGTATATCATTATTTTCTTAAAGAAATGGCAGATAGTATCTTAATAATGAAAAATGATAAGGTACATACGAAAAAAATGAATTTGAAACAAAAAAGCAGTTGTTGTATTGGTAGGACTTATAACGCTCCAAACTGCACTTACAGGTTGTGATAAAAAGTCGGTTCATTATAATACCAAAGCATACTTGTTGCATTTGGGCAGATATATGGATTATAATAGGAGGCAGATAATGTAAAGCAACAATAGTGTATTGGAGGTATCAATATGAGACTTATAACACGTTCAGATTTTGACGGTTTGGCATGCGGTGCGTTGCTGAAAGCAGCAGGCGTTATTGACAGTTGGAAATTTGCACATCCAAAGGATCTTCAGGACGGTCTTGTAGAAGTTAATGAAAATGACTGTCTGGCAAATGTACCATTTGTAGAGGGCTGTGGGCTATGGTTTGACCACCATTCAAGCGAACATGAACGACTTCAGCTTGAGGGGAAATATAAGGGTGAAAGTCGTCTCACCCCATCCTGTGCAAGAATTATTTATGAATATTATGGCGGCAAAGAAACATTTCCACAATATGACGACATGATGGAAGCAGTTGATAAGGTGGATTCCGGTAATCTTACTATAGATGAAATTCAAAATCCGCAAGGCTGGATATTAATCGGATTTCTGATGGACCCACGTACAGGACTCGGACGTTTTAGAAACTTTACAATCTCCAATTATCAACTGATGGAAAAGCTGATTGATGCCTGTCGCGTTATGACCACAGAGGAAATTCTGGCTATGCCCGATATTCAGGAGAGAATCGAGCTTTACAATGAACAGACAGCGAAATTTAAAGAAATGGTCCTTGCCCATACAACCGTAAACGGCAATCTTATCATCAGTGATCTTCGCGGTGTAGACCCTATCTATACAGGAAACCGTTTTATGATATACAGTATGTATCCAGAGCAGAATATTTCTGCATGGATCGTAAGCGGAAAAGGCGGTGCAGGTTGTTCTGCGGCAGTCGGCTACAGCGTATTAAACCGCAGCTGTACAATAGACGTAGGAAGTCTTATGTTAAAGTACGGCGGCGGCGGTCACAAAAAGGTAGGCACCTGTCAGTTCTCAGATAAAAACATGGGCACAGAGCTTCCTAAAATGCTCAAAGAGCTTACAGCCATGGCAAATGCATAGGATATCCAAGCAGCTTACCGTTGTTCGGATTTACGAAAAAACCATATCTGCTACATAATAAAGGCGTATGAAATCCCCAACCTGTTTTATAACAGTGGTATTTTCATACGCCTATTATTATGCATTGCCAACTTATTTCAAATTTTCTCTTTACGATTTATTTCATCCTTCTTGCCAAATCTGCAAATATCTCCTTGCTGTATATGTCAAGGAAAGGATTATCTCCTTTCACTATCCCCTGTCTGTTCATCTCTTGTAAAATGCAGTTTGCAAGCTTCTCAAAAGTCACTACAACAATATCATCACTGTTTATTTCATATGGATTATATCTTCTGCCCTCCCAAGCCTGCTTCTGGCAGCCGAGTACGGCGATTTCGTCAAGAAACTCCTTTGACTCATTTAATATTGTCAAATCCTCTATTCCCCGCCTCATCCATTTATAATACGGTGCATAACGTCTGTTCAGCAGATATATAATTGACATGGCACTTTTCAGTCCCTGCGACACGCATATATTGGCAGCAACATAATCGCACCTTGACATCATTCTGGCATAATTACTCTGGACATTTTGTGAAAAATGATAGAGCTGCTCCGCAAGCTTCATGCGCCATATATAATCAGGATAATACGCAAGAAGAGCCTCTCTTATCTGTGTAAAAATTCCAAGGTCATCCCTGAATATCACACCATTTGTTGCCGTAGCAAGCTTATCCTCTGACACACTTAACCACATCGTATTTCCTATGCCATTCTGAACGACATCATATCCAAGGATACCGCTGTAGAAATCACCGATACGCATAGCACCACGTCTGTCATCTATAAACAAATGAATACTGTCCTCTTCACCGGTAACACTTCTGACAAGCCTGTGATACTCTTCCTGCAATTTGTCTCCGACAGCATCATAATCTTTGCCTGTAAGCCACATGACAAAACCAATGCCATAATCATGGTCCATGGAGATATTGTCATCATAGCCAAAGCAATCAGAGCCTTCACCTGCAAAACCTACCGCAATTCTGCCTTCATATTCCGAAAACTTCTCATGAATCATCGTTGCGCCATACATTTCATACAAGCTGCGGCATCTGCTAATATTGTTCATCTGCTCCATTCTCCCATACCTCCATTTGTTCTCTATATGTGTACCTGTTCAGCTATTGTATACTATCATGTAGATACAATTAAATAATCACATATCTTCTATTTCTTAGCAGCCTTGACAGTCCCCTTATATCCTGACTTCTTAAGAAGCTTTGTATATTTCTTCTTCAGCTTCTTAGGAACGGTTATTGCTGCCTTTTTATTGATTGTTGAAAATGCACCTTTTCCTATACTCTTTATTTGATTTGATTTGATTGTTACTTTCTTCAGTTTCTTGCAGGATTTAAACGCATTCTTCTCAATCTTTGTTACTGTAAAGGTATATCCCTTAATCTTGACTGAGGCAGGTATGGTAACCTTAGTTACATTCTTACTATTCGACTTAACAACAGATACCGTGCCACCTGTTTTTGATGATTTCGTAATCTTGTAAGTAAGATTTCCGACCTTCACCTTACTGTTTTTCTTAGGAAGGGACGGAACCTTAATTGTCACCTTTGCACTTGCACCGCCGCCATCCTTTGCCGTAATGGTGATTGTCGCCCTCATCCCCGGCTTGGCATTCTTGCTTACTCTGACAAGGCCCTTTGAATTCACCGTGATATACTTCGGCTTACTTGATTTCCATTTAAAGCTTGCTCCATCAGGAATCTCCGGATATACCTCCGGACAAATTCTATAAGACTGTCCTATTTCAACCGTAACACTGGCATCTGCATAAATATCCGTTATATATGGTTTTGTGGATAACGCTACGGTAAAGCCGTTTTTATATTGATAAGCAGGTGCTGCAAATGAATACTTACCCTTACTATCTGACAGAATCACTTTACCATCTATCTTAAAGGATAAAACATAATACTCACCGGATATATATGGATTATACCGTATAACATCACTTGGCAGCCATACATGTGTGTCATTTTCAAAGAAGCCGCCATCGTCATATGAAACAACCGGTTTTATACATGCACTATCCACAGCAATAGAATACTGCTTTGTAGCGTCCCCCGAATTTACAAGCAGCAGACATTTATCATCATGTACCGTTCCGCTGTATATCTTTCCTTCTATTGTTTTTTCGTTTATTGAATAGCCACTGCTCTGATAGTTGTCGTTTTTAACATTGTATACATATATGTTGCCCAATTTATCCGCACTGTTTCCTATATACATTATGGAAGACTTGGCAGCACCGATATTGCCGCTGTAATATTCAAGTACCATATCGTCTTCGCCTTCATCTAGCAAATATGTCGCATTTGCTGTCATACCGGATATAACAGCAGTAGATTTTTTCCATGTCGCTCCGTCATATATCAGATTGACAGGATATTTGCCCGTTTCATCACAACAGCCAAGTGTAACAACCAGCTTGCCATCTGTCTGCATAGCCTTACTAAAAGCTCTGCCCTCAGGAAGCGATGCAGCCTTAGCCCACTTCTTTGTTATCAGGTCGTATGAATATACATCCGTTCCGAATTTCATTTTATCTTCATTCAAACCACCCATAAGGTACAGCTTACCGTTATAAGCGCCCAGAACCATATTACCATATTCTACAAATTCATTCGGAAGTTCTGCTACCTTACTCCAGCCATCATTCTGATTAAAGTTCGCCAAAATACTTTCTGTAGTAAAGCCTGCATCAAATTTCAACACAGAATATAAGCCATCACCTGTACATACTGTATTTGAATCAGGATAAATTAAATAATCTACATAAGTTCCATACGCATCTCCAAACATGTTAATATCATAACCAAACGATACTGGTATCCATGATGCGCTGCTCTCATATTCATCATCCTCCGTTGACAGGTATCCCGATTCATCATAAGATTCGACAGAGCATACATTGATACCCCCTTCTTCGCCTAAGTTATATAATACATTTCCGTCAGATAAAATCTCATTTCCTATTAATTCACCCAAAATTCCCGCTTCATCGGTAAGATTCATTCCATCTGCAAAATAGAGGCTGCGCTTTATACTATCATCTCCACGGGTTACTACAACAGATATATTTTTATTCAGCCAGCCCGAACCCGAAATAACTATTTTATCTTCTTTATTCGAAATCGGTGTAACATTTTCACCATTAATTGTAACTTCCACACCTGTTAAAAATTTGCCTTCAATACATATATTTTTATCAGTATTTAAATATATATCTGAAACACTGATTCTAGGTGTATCTATCATGGAAAAATCCAGAACCCCCTCCGTTGCAACTTTACCTGTCAATGATGACATTTTACGGCTGCAGCTCAACAATATTGCCTTTCTTTCTAAAGCCCCCTCTTCAGGATAAGCCTGTGCAATAGCAGCCACTGCACCGGTAACATATGGTGTGGCCATAGATGTACCGTTATAGAAATCATATTTTCCAAAGGCTCCTGATTCAACATCAGACTTGCTGACAGCCAAATCATCCAAATATACGGTATAATCACCGGCTGCGGCTGCATTCACCTGAATCACCAAGGCTCTCCTGGAAGCCTTCTTTATCTTTGACGCATATTGACCTGATATATGATTCCAGCAATTTCCCGAAAAGCCCCCATCTATGATTGCCAATTCCTCCAAATCAACAGCTCCATCTTCATATGCTGTTTCGCTAAGCGTCACTACACTTCCTCCATAAAGCATAGCATATATTCCTTCACCTGGTTCGTTATCCTCCTCAAGACGAATCATGGCACTTGCGTATACAGGTGAATTGGATAACTGCGCATCGTACGGAATAATGAGACTATAGTCACCATCTGTTTCTGCATTCTTAATCGTCCACTTTAGCGACTTGCCGGCAGTGCTGCCAAAATACGCCTCATCACTAAGCTCTACTGCCGACACAACAGAAGCATCCACATCTACTGCATACTCCGGCAATTCATCTCCTTCAAAATTTTCTAAAAAGCTGCATGTTGCATTTCTCTGACCATCGGAATATATGCTGGGATTGAAACAGTCATATGACACACTGGACAATATATCTCCGCCCGGAGCCGCTATATCAACACTTTCGCTGCCGTAATTTGAAAACTTTGCAAGTTCTCCCTTTCCATTTATGGCAGCAACGGAAATAACATAGGGGCTGTCAATATTTGCAGGAAAAACAGAAACTTTATCATTGTCAGAGCTGTCATTACCTGCAGCACATACTGATATTGCGCCGGACTTTCCGACTAAATTTACAAGCTCTTCAAATATGTCGTCCGAATCGCCTCCGCCTCCCCATGAGTTATTGACAGCAACAATATTGACGCCAAGCTGCTGCGCACGATATATGTAATTATATCCACCGATTATCTCCATTCCATAACAGGAGCCGGTATCATCCAACACTTTAACTGCCATAAGCTTTACATGATCCGATGTAACAATACCTGATATGCCGCTTCCGTCACCGGAAGCACCGGCTATAATCCCCGAACAATGTGAACCATGTCCGTTGTCATCCATAGGGTCTGCATCACCATTTACAATGTCATAGCCATGCTCACCCTTAAGCTTACTGGAGGGAAGAGTATTATTCCATATGACAGGCGCAAGGTCAGGATGTGTATAATCAATACCCGTATCAACAACCGCAATGACCTTTTCCTTTGAATCGCTACTTGCCTTATCATTGATTTTATCTGCGTTTACATCAATACCGGCAGTTCCGCCGTTTTGTCCTTCATTATTAAGTGCCCATTGATAGCCTGTATAATCATCATCCAGTATATGATAACGATAGTTAGGCTCGGCTTTCATTACACCACTTTTTTTACTGTACATTTCCACAAGCTGCTCTGTTGTATAAATATCCGATTTGATAAGCGATACATGCAAATTCTCTTCAACAGAAGCCAGTTCCGGGGAATCTTCATCATCAACAGCTGCAGCTTCAAACGTATAGGTCAAAGCCACATCAACATCCGCACTTGCTATCTCCGCTGTAGGCACCATATCCCTATACATGATAATGACCTGTCCTTCTGCATAATCTGCATTTTCATCCTGATTGTTCTGCGTTATAGCTGTTTCATACTTACTTTTTACATCTTTCTGCTGCTCTACTGCCGACACATTGATTGTTGTGCCTGCTGTTAAGGCTGCAGCAAGGGCAAGTGTCAAAACCCTATTTCTAAGTTTTCTCATCTTTATCAAATCCCCCTTTTTATTTTGTCATCAGAAATAACCTGTTTCTGGCAACGGCGCCATTTTAATTCAAGACTCGCTCGCGAGTCTTGGCGCGGGATTCGTGTCAGCGTTAGCTG
>CAZATW010000057.1:0-16335 GCA_964488185.1 uncultured Coprococcus sp.
TATTTACCATACAGATGCAGGAAATCGTAGAGACATTAAGCGCAGCGAAGGCACCAAAGAAGGACGGGAAGGGAGATTCATATGTGGATGTAGTCAATGCCCATATGCCGCTGCTGGAAGCGATGCAGACGGCATCAAGAAAAGCATTTAAGAGAGCCTTTTGTTAATGGAATTAAATAAAGCCCTGCAGGGTTTGTTTGGTGTACAGAAAAACAGGTCAAATATCATTGAGAAAAACAAAGAGAAAGTTGCCAACGATTACTTGACACAAACATTGTTGGAACCAATATGTACAAAATTGCCAATTTGTGTTATGCTATTACAGTAATAAACTATCTAAGGCTGGATTATTAGACATAAATATACATTTATAGGAGTGGGATGATATGCTAAAGCGCAAGAAAATAGCAATACTTACTGCCCAGGCAGAAGAAAAAACACAGGAATCTTTTATAACAGGCTTTCTTGAGCAGGCATTTAAGGATAATTATGATGTGTGCATCTTTTCAATGTATAAAAAACTTCAGGAGACTCCCCAGAGAGAAATCGGTGATTCCAATATATTTAATTTGATAAAATATAATATGTTTGATGCAGTTGTACTTATGCTTGATGTTATACAGACTCCGGGGGTAGCAGAGCAGATTGAGGAACAGGTACATAATAGCTTTGATGGTCCCGTGTTGGTGGTAGATAGAGAAAATCAGTATTTTGAAAGTGCAAAAATGGATCATTATACACCGGTAGTTAAAATCATAGACCATTTGATAGAAGTACATAAATGCAGGGATATTATATTTATAAACGGTCGCAAAGGTCATCCTCATTCGATACAGAGAGAGCAGGCATACAGGGATAGTATGGCGAAGCATGGACTTGCTGTCTCCGATGAAGCTGTCTATTATGGTGATTATTGCTATCGTTCAGGTAAGGAAACAATAGACAAACTTATGAAGGTGCGTTCCTACTTACCTCAGGCGATAGCCTGTGCAAATGATGAGATGGCTCTTGGCGCAGCAGAGCAGCTTACAAAGTATGGATACAATATTCCAAATGATATTGCAGTGACGGGTTATGATTCTACAGTTGATGGCAGGCTGGGACCATGTCCGCTTACTTCGGCAAGTATTCCGTCGGGAGAGTTTGGCACATACTGTGCAGGTAAAATTCATGCCATGCTAAACGAATGTCAATATGATGATTTTTACAGTGATGAAAAAGTGCTGTTAGGCGGTAGCTGTGGCTGTACTAAATATGGGGCGGAGGAGTCCATGCTTGTCAGAAGGAAAAGATGGGCGACAGATACCTTTATGGAGAGCTATAGTGCAAGCCATAATCTGGTTATGGATGATCTTTTATCCAGTACAAGTCTGAGCAGTTTCTATAATACGATATTTCAATATACATATCAGATAAGAGAATTTGACAGCTTTTATATTTGTATGAACGACTATTGGAATGTACCAGGCGTGATGACAGGTGAAGATGCATTGCGCCATGGATATACGGAGTACATTTATCCGATTATAAGATGCGGCGCAGATATGGATTTTAATAATTCTATTGATTTTGATGAATCATTTAGAAGAGATTTGCTGTTGCCGGCACTGCATGGAGAGTGTGATAAACCTCGTGCATTCTTTTTTACACCGATGTTTTTTGATGACCGATGTTTTGGTTATGCTGCGCTGGTATATAAAAATAAACCGCAAAGCTATAGCGGTGTATATAGAAGATGGATGAAGAGTATAATGCAGGGAATGGAGGCATTTTATCGTCAGGCAAGTCTTGCTGAACTGGTAAAGAAAATAGAGTCAGCCCAGATAAGAGATCCGCTGACAGGTCTTTATAATTATAGAGGATTTCTGGATACAGGTTTATCATATATAGTTGAAAATAAGATAAGACATAAGGTTACTTTGGTTGCAATCGATATATTTGGAATAAGAGAAATCAATTCAAACCATGGAAGGAAGACAGGGGATGATGCAATCCTCAGCTTATCAAAATTGCTTAACGAGTGCAGCTCTACAGAAATGGTTTGTTCGCGGATGTGCAATGATGAATTTCTATGCCTTATTCCAATTATGAGCGAAGAAAAGAATCTGGGAGAGGATTTTGTTATTAAGCTTAAAAATGCAACTGCCGATTTTAATTCCTTTGGTGGTAAAGAATATGATATAGACATTGTAACCGGCGTAGTAGATGGATTTGTAAATTCATCAGAGGAATTGGAGACGCTTATAAACAATGCCGTTACACATAAAAATCTTTATAAAGCCAAGCTTCATAAAACCGGACTTGGAGAAAAGAGAATTAATGCGGCAGAGAAAAGTATGGACAAGCTGGTGGAAGATATAATCGATAACAATAAGCTGATATATTATTTCCAGCCGGTTGTGAATGCCCGTACAGGTGAAATTTTTTCATATGAAGCACTTATGCGTGCTGATATTGAGGAAAAAATCACTCCGCTCGATATCTTGCAGAGTGCAGAGCGCTTAGGCCGTCTTAATGATGTTGAGCGTGCTACATTCCTAAATGTGCTTGATTTTCTGGACAAGAATTCCGAGCTTTTCGTCGGCAAGAAAATATTTATTAATAGTATTCCGGGATGCAGGCTTAATACTGAAGATGAAAAATGGGTAAATAAAATGATGTCGAAATATGACGGACAGCTGGTAGTTGAATTTACAGAGGAAAGTCAGATGGATGATGCCCAGCTTGATGCGCTCAAGAATAATTACAAGAGACTGAATGTGGAAACCGCAATCGATGATTACGGTACAGGATATTCCAATGTTGATAATTTGCTCAGATATATGCCTAAATATGTAAAGATTGACAGAGTATTGATAAACGGTATATATGAAAATCCACAGAAACAGCATTTTGTAAAGAACATTATAGAATTTGCGCATGATAACAATATTATAACGCTGGCTGAAGGCGTGGAAAATGCAAAGGAACTGAAAGAAGCAATAAAGTATGGAATAGACTTAATTCAGGGATTTTATACAGCCAAGCCAAATAGAAGGGTATTGTCTAATATAGATATAAATATTGCAAATGAAATCGTGCAGTTTAATAAGAGTAACAGCAATCGTGCAGGGAATAAGGCATACTCTTTGTCGGATGAAAACAGAATATCACTGATTAATCTTGCAAAGGACAGATATAACCATATTACTATTGAAAGCGGAATAGAGGGACATGAGATAGAAATCGTAGGTGCGATGGGATTCCATTCAAATATTCATATGAATATAGAGGATGGTTTTTCGGGCACCATATGCTTAAATAATGTCAGTTTGTCCAGTGAAAAGGATTTGCCATGTATAGATATAGGCAATCATTGCAGTGTAACACTGAAGCTGGTTGGCAATAATGAGCTGATTATAGGTGGTATTAGAATTCCGGAGTCTTCTATACTGGAGATAGAAGGAGATGGAAATCTTCATATTAAGGTTACGAACAGCAGATACTATGCTATAGGAAATGATTTAAATTCCCGTCATGGAGATATTATATTTAATCTGGATGGTGAAATAAATATCAAGGCAAACGGAATGAAGGGTGTTGCGATAGGCTCCGGTTTAGGCGGATATATTGATATTCACAAGGGTGGATATGTAATGGATATCAGAGGTCAGCATGGTGTGGCAATAGGTGCAATAGATTCTGATGTCGAATTGAAGATAGATTATTGCAGTCTTGATATTACATCTGGCATAACGAATGGCGCCGTAATTGGTTCTTATAACGGAAATGCAAAGGTTTATACGGAGAACTTATATCTGAGAGAAAGATGTAACGGAAGTAATGTTGTAGGAATAGGAACATTGTTTGGCGAATCGTGTGAGTTTCATGTAAAAAATGCTTCTGTAGATGTATATGCTCAGATAACGGATTTCTATGGTATAGGCGGACATAATGCAAAAACGGAGGTCATAATCGAGCATACTGATTTGAAAGCATATGCACAGGGGGCAAAAGCATATTTTATCGGAAATGATAATAAGACAGCTACGCTTCAATGTGTATTTGCAGAGCTGCACACGGATGTAAATAATGGTGTAGGTTCAGATATGCGTGTAGATGAAGCTGCGGTAAGTTTGATTAATACTACGGCAGAGTTTAAGCATAACGGGGCCGTTATTTCTCGTAAATGCACACCAAATGAATAGTTTTGGATAATATAAAAAATAATAAAACAAAAGACCTGAGAAATCTCAGGTCTTTTTAATACGTGCATGAGAGGATTCGAACCCCCGACACCTTGGTCCGTAGCCAAGTGCTCTATCCAGCTGAGCTACATGCACACTTGTTCTTGCAACAGATAACATTCTATAACAGTTCCTGTAATTTGTCAAATACAAAATCAACACTTTTTTCACGAACATTAAGCCGTCCGATATTTCCGAATTGTTTTGTATAGGTTAGAAGCTTTCCTGATATATAAAATCCGAAGCATACCATGCCTACGGGTTTATCAGGGGTACCGCCTGAGGGCCCTGCAACACCTGAGATTCCAATGCCTACCTGTGCCTGCTGTGCATTCGCAATTCCCTGTGCCATTTCTCCTGCGACCTGCTCACTCACAACACCATAGGTATCAATCGTATCGGACTTTACACCCAGATATTTTATTTTTGCATCATTGGCATATGTTACGATGGAAGCATCAAGCACCATTGATGCATTTGGGACGTTTACTATTCTGCTGGTCAGCATACCACCCGTACAGCTTTCGGCACAGCTGATATGATATCCCTTATCGATAAGCTTTTGTACAACAATTTCTTCCTTATTCATAATGAACCTCTTAAATTAAAAATTATAATGTGGATTATCACAGACTATCGTTAAATTTTTTAATAGGCACCTTTTCTTCTCCATAGATGTTGTTTTTTATTGACTGCATGTCAAGGTCGGTCTGGGCTATCGTATCTGCACATTTTTTTAAGGCAGCCGTTATTTCTTCGGGATTTTCAAGATCCTGCTTATACTTTAACTGATGGTCAAGACTTGCCCAAAAATCCATTGCGATTGTTCTGATTTGAACCTCAACACGCATATCTCTTGTATGGTCGGCAAAAAATACAGGAACCTCTACAATGAGGTGAAGACTTCTGTAGCCATTAGGCTTTGGATGCAGAATATAATCCTTGGCATCTATCAGTGTTATATCGTCCTGTCTTACCAGTCTTTCCGCAATCGCATAAATATCATCTATAAAGGAACAGATAACTCTTATACCCGCCGCATCGTTCAGATTTGACCTTATTGCTTTGACTGATAGAGGAATATTTTTTGATTTAAGCTTCGCTGCTATGCTCGCCGGACGTTTCAGCCTTGATGTAATAAATTCAATAGGGTTTCTCTTATATCTTACACTAAAATCTGTATTTAATACCTCCAGTTTAGTCTGTACCTCCTTTATGGCACATGAATACATCATCATAAGTTCTTCAAACTGCGCCATTTCAGCCTGAAAAGGATTTATTTCAGGGTAAAGAAGTGCATCCATATATCTTGTTATATCCTTTTTCTCTTGTCTTTCGTCCATTAAAGTATCTCCATTCATTTGTCTTTACAATTATTTCGTAGGTGCGAATTCATATGTATTTATAGCTATTTCATTATACAATAAAATGAAGATGTGGTATATTAAAATTTAGTAAAGAATTTGTAAGGCTGTCAATAAATGGAAAGAAAGGGTAGGGATATACAAAAGCGGAGGTACAATTATGAAAAACAAAAGGTCATTTATCAAATGTATTGAAAGGGGCATCGGTTTCATTGTTACAATGGCGTTCATTATGTGCAGCATTTCCGGATGTGTACAGAATAATGGGGAGAATACTTCAGAGCCTGTAACGACCGGACAAATACAAAATACAGCTGAAGCTGCTGACACGGAAGAAAGTGATGTAAATAACCTGCTTGAGCAAATAGCAGGAAGCTATTATGATGAAAGAACAAATGTAAAGGATATATATGGTGAAATAAAGGCGGCTTTGGGTGATGCAGAGATTTTTGGACTCAATACTGTTTCCAATATGAAGCTTGTTATTATCTTATATGGGGAGGATGGCTTATATATAACGATATACGATATTGAATCAGGAGATATTTCGGAAAAAATAAATATTGGTGGACTGGATGCGATGTATTACATATATAAGGACAGCCATATCGTATGTACAAGCTATATCGATAACAAGCCTAAGCTTATAGCGTATGATATGGAATTGAATATTGTCTCCGAACATGAATTTCCACGATGCTCAGACGAAGAGCTGCAAGACCAGAAGGACGGTGGAATGTATGTAACCGAAGGTTCTTATTTCTACAATCCAGAGACTGATGTACTTTTCTATGTTTCAGGTTATGGAGATGTATACGGATATTCCTTTGCAGATGGAAGCTATACCAACTATTATAAAACAGAAAATATAGATTGGGGTGGTGCAGATTTTATAAGGGAAGCGTGTACAGATGAGACCTTGGTATATAATATCTATGGCGATAATGGCAGTTCTACAAAAATAATTGATATCGCTTCAAAAGGAGTAGAATCTGTTTGGGGAGAGTGTTATTACAGTAGTGACTATAAGGACTCTTCAAGAAATTCACTTACCTGCTATGGGCAGGATTATAAGATATATAGTGACGTGGTAAACGTGTCATTGGATTATACGATTGAGTATGAATCGGCTGAAATGGCATGGGAGAATGAAACGGTATTAACATTTTTGGAGAACGAAAAAAGGCTGGATGATGATACGATAGAATCATTTTCTTATGCGTATAATGCTTATGATATGAAAACGGGAGCACTTTATTCAAGTCTGAATTTAGGAAGCTTTGACTATATGGAGTATACGGAGAGCTTTAATTCACATTACAAACAGGGCGGTATTGATGTATGCGGTGATTTGGCTGTTATACGAATTACGGACGATATGGGAGAGCTTTGTAACGTATTAGTCTGGGATTACAAACAGGGCATTTTGGAGGATACAAGCGAATATGCGGATGGACTTATAAAGGTAAATCATGAATATGATGATATGAGTAATACTGATATTGAAAATATGCTGGAAGAGAAATATCAGATAGAGATTTATTACGGAGAAGATGTGGATGATACCCAAATAAATGATGTATATATGACGGCGCTTTATGATGACAAATATTTGCATGGAGTGCTCATCAATCTGGCGGAGACACTTAAGCTGTTTCCTGAGAATTTGTTAGGACAGCTCCGGTATTACGGCTCTGAGGAGAAGCTTAGAATTTATCTGTGTAAAAAAGTAGATATAGAGGGAAACGGCATTGAGGAAATCGGCGTTCATACTGTGGATGGTGATGCATCGGCGGTGATGCTGGCAACTGAAAATAAATTTCGCTTGTATAGTGATATCGTGGATGAGAATAAGCTTAGGACAACGATTGTTCATGAAATATTCCATGGTATTATGGAATATCTGGAATTTGACTATGACACGTGGTATGCGGAAAATCCAGAAGGATTTACGTACTATGAGATACTTGAGGATTATAATATCCAAGAGGATTCGCAGAGATACACGGCATGTGATGAAAATGGAGAAATTTATTTTGCGATTGACTATAGCAAGGTAAATGTGTGCGAGGAGGTTGCCACATTGTACGAATACAGTCTGTTTGATGATTTAGATAATACTGCGGAAAAAATACTTGAAAGTGAACATATAACGAATAAAGTAAAAATGTTCAATTCATGGATAAGAGATTATTATGATACAACAGGATGGCCGGAGAAAACCGTTTGGGAGGAATTGGTTGAATAGATGAAGAATGGCATATATGAAAAACTAGCAGCATCTGAACAGATCATTGGAGCTTATGAGGGTTGGCGTAATTATCGCCGGAAGGTAACAGACTACATATTAGATGCTGTAGGCTCGCTTCACATGGACAGACCTACGGTATGTATATGGGGCGCCGGTGAGTCCAATGATATCGATTTGAAAAGACTGAGCAGACGATGCCGGTTAATCCTTGTAGACAGGAATCAGGAGTTCTTAAACACTGCAAAGAAACGATATAATCTGGCAGATGATGCAGTATTGCTTACGGATATACCGTTTTGGAAGATAGAGGATGATACATATAGGATGTTTGAAGCGTTGCTTGCTGACGGAGCAGATGAAGAGCTGATAGCCAGTCTGTTTAAACATATTGGAGAAAGTAATTCAGGCGATATGAAAGTTGCAAATAGTTTTATAGCGGATATCAGTATTGCTGTCGGTATACACAGTCAGCTGAATTCAAGACTTGCAGCATTATTGTATTCGTATCGTGTAAATTATGAAGAGCAGGAGCTGCTGAATATAGAACGTGGAATATCAGGGCTGAATGAGGCAGCCGTAGAAAGATTGAATGACCTTTTATATCATGTTACTTCAAAATATATCATATACGGATATGAACTTCTTACGGTCTACGGAGATGCGTCTGCTGCGGATAAGGTTATACGGGAGCTTGAAGCAGAAAAGGCAGGAAATGCCATGCGAAAATTGAAAACAGACGCAGCTAAATGGACAAGGCAGACACATATGATTGAAGGAGCGAAGCAACTGGCAAAGGATATATCACTTCACAGGGGTTTTGATATGGAAATCGTCAATCAGACATATCTGCCGTGGAATTTCTCATTTGCAGAAAATAAAAAGACTTATGTTATGGAACTTCTTACATGTAGAAAATTGTAGGTAGAATTTTATTTTATTCAATAAAAAATAAAATTGAAAGCGTATATGTAGATAGAAAGGATAAAAAATGACAGACAAAGAATTTGATGACCTTATGTCTGCCATGGCGAGTGGTAGCAGAGATGCATTAAAACAAATTTATGAGGAATATGTGAAACTGATTTATTCGGTTATATATGACACGATAAAAAGCAGAGAAGAGGCAGAGGATATTACATCAGAATTTTTCATAAAGCTGTTTGGCATTGCAGGGAAATATAAGCAGGGAAACGGTCATAAAAAATGGCTTGTAACAATCGCGCACAATATGGCAATAGACAGAATACGAAAGCTGGACAGGGAGATCGTAGTGGATGAATTTACTGAAAACAGCAATGAGGAGGTCAGCCTTGAGGAACAGGTAACACTTAGCGTGACAATGAAACAGGCGATGGAAAAGCTTAAGCCTGAAGAGCGACAGGTGCTGGATTTGAAAGTGATAGGTGGCTTTACCTTTAAAGATATATCGGAGCTGCTTGCCAAACCACAGGGGACTGTAAGCTGGCTTTATAATAATGCAATCAAGAAGTTAAGGAGGTGTCAGAGATGGGATTCGATAGAGAAGATGAATTAGACATGGATAAAAAGACAGAAGAAATCATAAATGAATATCTGGATAACATAGACATTGACACCGAGGGGATATGGACTAAGGTAGACGCAGGGCTTCATAGAATTGAGCAGGAAACTGCAATGAAGGATTCTGATAAAGATATGGGAAGGCTTCAGCCGGATTTTAAGTCCCGGAAAAACAAGAAGAGGAAAATAACGGCTTATATCTGGGGGGGGGTAGGCATTGCCGCTGTGGTTGCTGCAACAATTATTATTTTACCGCTTGCAACCGGTGTAAGAACCAAGGACAGCGATACCTTAAGTTATGAACGTATAATAAAGGATACGGATGCATTAGAAGAGGATACTAACACAGAAACGGCAAATATTAAGGAAGATGTGTATTCAGAAGAGGGCGTTGATAATAGCTTGAGATATGAAGATGCTGCGAAAGGTGAAGCGATAGATGATTTGGAAGCTCAAACAAACAGTATGACAGATGAAAACGGTGCGGAAGAGGCTCAGACAGTTGAGACGACAGAAGCAAGAGAAACGACGCCTGAGATTGACAATGTAGAAGCCATAGATGTTAAGCTGAGAATAGCAGCGCTTAAAGATGACAAGTTGTTATGTGAGGTAGCATATATAGAAGAAAATGAATTTGGCATTTTGGCAGGGCAGGAAATATATGTAAGGATAGCCGGTGATGAAACATTTTTAGAGTATGAATCAGGTATCACATTGGCAGGACTTTTGGCACAGTCAAGTGAAGAGGGGGTATATTTGTTTTATCCGTATGTAGATTGAGCGTGTAAATGGAAAAGAAGTCCGTGATGATATTGATATTGCAAAAATTAAATATTTGCCATAAAAAACCTTTAGGCTGTTCGTATATATTTATGAAAATGATAAAGACAATGACTATACGGACAGAATGGAGGTTTTTTAATGAAGAAATGTAGAAAAGCAATAAGTGGACTTATGATTGGTATTCTTCTTGTCGGGTGTTTATCCGGTTGTGGAAACGGTTTGGAAAATAATTCGGGGCAGGATGCAGGAAATAAAACAGGGATAACAAATCTTATGACAGGAATAGAGAGAGACACGCCGTCTTTAAAAGAGACAGATGGGAAGTCAAACGAGGAAAGAAATGTGGCAATGACTGATTTTTCCTTAAAGCTGTTAAAGCAATCCATGGGCGCTGATGCAAATGTTCTGCTGTCGCCTGTATCGGTTATTTATGCACTTGCCATGACGGCAAATGGTGCAGCGGGAGAGACAAAGGAGCAGCTTTTGATGATGGTACAGTGAAAGAAGTCAATGAATGGGTATCGAAGAATACGGATGGAATGATACCTGAAATAATAGAGAATTTTTCATCTGAAACCGTTATGTGTCTGGTAAACGCCCTGTCCTTTGAAGCTGAATGGGGGGGGAATATACACAGAGGATAATATCCAAGACGGCACATTTACAAATAGTAAGGGTGAGGTCAAGGATGTAAAGATGATGCATTCGGAGGAGAATTTTTATATTGAAGATACAAATGCATGTGGATTTATCAAACAATATGAAGGCGGGGACTATGCATTTGCAGCGATACTTCCTGATGAAAATATAACACTTGAGGATTATATAGAAGGTTTGGACGGCAAAAAGCTGAGAGCGCTTATTACGAATCCGAAAGAGGTTACCGTATATGCGGCTATGCCGAAGTTTGAAACCGAGTATTCTGCTGAGCTTGGTGGAGTGCTAAAGAATCTTGGTGTGAAGGATGCTTTTTTCCCGGAACTGGCAGATTTTTCAGGAATCGGAACACTGGATAATCCGGATGAAAAAATAGCTATCAGTAAGGTGCTTCACAAGACAAAGATAACGGTAGATGAGAAGGGGACAAAGGCAGGAGCGGCTACGGCGGTATTGATGGAGAAGAATGCTTTGATGGCAGAGGCAAAGAGTGTAACCTTAGACAGACCGTTTCTCTATATGATAATAGATTGTACAGATAATCAGCCTGTATTTATAGGAACGCTAAATGTTGTGGAGAAATAAAACGTATGGAAATCTTTGAATCATAAAGAGTGCGAAAAAGCAGAACGGGAAATATAAAGGAAAATTCGGGAGGTAAATGATGAGGAAATTTAAAAAAATTGTAAGTGTTATGCTGGCTGCATGTCTGATGCTGGGGATATTTGCAGGGATGGAGGAATACAGACAGAATTTGTCAGAGGATAACGATGCTGAATATTAAGTAGAATCATTTACCGGTATAATATAGGTCTTTTCATTTATTGATAATTCTTGTATAATAACAATTATATTTACTTAAGAAAGCAGGAAGGGAATAAAGACAATGGGTGAAAAGAAGATAATGCTTGGAAATGCGGCTATTGCCAGAGGTTGTTATGAGGCAGGCGTAAAAGTATCAGCGGCATATCCGGGAACACCAAGTACAGAGATTAGCGAAAATATGGTTCAGTATAAGGAGATATATTCAGAATGGTCTCCAAATGAAAAGGTAGCAACAGAGGTAGCAATCGGTGCATCATTTGCCGGTGTGCGGTCTATCGTGTCCATGAAGCATGTAGGCGTAAATGTAGCGGCAGACCCATTATTTACGGCAGCATATACAGGCGTAAAGGGCGGTATGGTATTGGTAGCAGCAGATGACCCTGGTATGTACTCCTCACAGAATGAGCAGGATTCGAGACTTGTAGGAAGAACGGCCATGATACCTGTATTTGAACCA
This sequence comes from uncultured Coprococcus sp., assembly GCA_964488185.1. Taxonomy (GTDB): domain Bacteria; phylum Bacillota; class Clostridia; order Lachnospirales; family Lachnospiraceae; genus Coprococcus. Next base: position 12,103 of record CAZATW010000057.1, read on the forward strand.
TCAGATAGTATGGAAGCTAAAGAATTTACTAAATATGCATTTGAAATGAGTGAAAAGTACGATACACCTGTTATGATTCGTACAACAACAAGACTGGCTCATTCACAGGGGGTTGTAGAATTATTTGACAGGCAGGAAATTCCTGACAAACCATATGAAAGAGATATCAAAAAGATGGTTATGATGCCGGGAAATGCGATTCCACGTCATGTATTTGTAGAGAAACGATTGAATCAAATGGCAGCAGACGGTGCCGATATGCCTATCAACAGAATAGAAATGAATGATACAAGTGTAGGCGTAATTACAAGTGGTATTCCCTATCAATATGTGAAGGAGGCTATGCCGAATGCTTCAGTATTAAAGCTTGGAATGGTAAATCCGCTTCCAAGAAAGATGATAGAGGACTTCTGTTCAAAGGTTGACAAGGTGTATGTAATTGAAGAGCTTGAGCCACATATTGAGACACAGGTTAGAGCGTGGGGCATCGATGCGGTGGGAAAAGAGCTTCTGACAGTACAGGGTGAGTATAGTGCCAATCTGCTGCGCGAAAAGCTCCTTGGTGAGAAGCTTGATACGGAGACCGCCGAGAGGATTCCTGCAAGACCGCCTATTCTTTGTCCGGGATGTCCGCACAGAAGTGTATTCTCAGTACTCAATAAGCTGAAAATGCATGCGGCAGGCGATATCGGATGTTACACACTTGGAGCAGTAGCACCACTTAGTGTTATAGATACAACCGTATGTATGGGTTCTTCCATATCAACGCTTCATGGTATGGAGAAGGCAAAGGGGAAGGACTACATAAAGAACTGGGTGGCAGTGATAGGGGATTCCACTTTCCTACATACAGGTGTAAATTCACTTATGAATATGATATATAATAAGGGCACAGGTACAGTCATTATTCTTGATAATTCAACTACAGGTATGACAGGCCATCAGGACCATGCAGCTACAGGAAAGACGCTTATGGGCGAGACGACATATGCCATAAACATATATGCCCTTTGTAAGGCACTTGGAATCGACAGTGTACATGAAATCAATGCATTTGATGTACACGGACTCGAACGGCTCATAAAAGAAGAGACTGCAAAGGATGAGGTTTCGGTAATTATTACGAAATCGCCTTGTGTACTTCTGAAATCTACAAAGGTGACAGGGGTATGCAAAGCCATTCCTGAGAAGTGTAAAAAGTGTGGTATGTGCTTAAAGCCGGGATGTCCTGCAATCATGAAACAGTCGGATGGAACGATTCTGATTGATGAGACAATGTGTAATGGATGCGGCTTATGTATGAGCCTTTGCAAATTTGATGCTATCGAAAAGGAGGCGTTCTAAGATGGAAACAAAAAATATTGTAATTGTCGGCGTAGGCGGACAGGGAACACTTCTTACAAGCCGTATCCTTGGTGGTATTACAACCGCAGCAGGTTATGATGTAAAGCTTTCAGAGGTACATGGAATGAGCCAGAGAGGCGGAAGCGTTGTAACGTATGTCAGATATGGTGACAATGTGGCAGAGCCTATCGTAGAAGAGGGATGTGCAGACGTGCTGATAGCATTTGAGAGATTAGAAGCGCTCCGGTATGCCCACTTCCTCAAGAAGGATGGTGTTATCATTATCAATGACCAGCGGATAGACCCTATCACTGTAGTTACAGGTATGGCAGCGTATCCGGAGGGAATTATTGAAAAACTTTCTGCCAAGCATAAGGTTATATCGGTAGATGCTATGGAGGAGGCAAAGGCGCTGGGCAACCCAAAGGTATTTAATACGATTATGATCGGTGTTGCGGCAAAGCATATGGACTTTGAACATGATAAGTGGGTTGAGGTTATAAAGGCAACTGTTCCACTAAAGACAGTAGAAATAAATCTTAAAGCATTTGAAGTTGGATATAATCTGTAAAATACCAGAAATGCTCTCTGGACAGAATAAAATGGAAAAGCACATGAACAGGAATTTCTTAAAACTTGTTAATGTGCTTTTATTTGCCTTTTAGCAGTAGCATATTTTGTCGCTATGTGATAAAATAAATTTATCTATAGATAGGAGGCGGATGGCATGAATAAAATGATAGATAACCAGATAAATGAGAAATGGCACATGGTTTTATGGAAGATATTTGCCGTTGTTTGTGGAATCATAATTGTGTCGGAATGGCTGCTTTATTTCACATATTCATCTGATGCAAATCCAAAAATGGGTAAAGGTTTATATATCATTGCCATGGCAGGAGTTCCTACCCTAATTGAACTGGCTGTATTATTAGTATCCAGGTATTTGCTGAAAGGTGACAAGTTTGATATAGAAAAAAAGAGGTGGCTCATATCTATTATGATGTTTTGCATATTAGCGACGGCGTCCTATGTGCATTGCAGATTGCTGCCGATTATACTTCTTCCAGGTGTTGCAATTGTAGCAACGGCATTATTGGTAGACAATAAAATTACGGTTGTTCTGACGATACTGAATCTAATGTCTATAGTGATAGATTATGTTCATGTTATGAGCTATTATAAGGAGAACTATAATTGGAGCAAGTCGAATCTGACGAGTAATATGATTATGGCTATGGCAATTGCTGTGGGACTATGTGTGCTGGTGGTTGTCATTAATAGGCATACAAGAGAGCTGATGGATTCCATAAAAGACAGCTATAGGAAACAGAAAACCCTAAGTGCGGAGATGAAGAAAGACCCGATGACGGGACTGTATAACAGACGTTCCTTTGAAGAAACCCTTATAAAGGAAATAGAGAAGGTTGAGCAGACGGGAGAAAAATCATTTATAGCTATATTTGATATTGATCATTTCAAAAATGTAAATGATACATATGGCCATGCAAACGGAGATGTAGTTATAAAAGCGCTCTGTAAGATGATGCAGGAGAAGTCGCAGGAGAATGGAATCACATTCCGATATGGCGGTGAGGAATTTGTGATTCTGTTTAGTAATATAGAACTGCCTAAGGTTATCAATATTGTTGAAGATATCAGAACGGAATTCAGATGTTATTATTTCCAATTTATGCTGAAGGATGGAATCACCTGTAGCTGCGGTATTGCAGAGTATCAGTCGGGAGAAAGTTCAAAGGCATGGTTTAACAGAGCGGATGCGTCGCTTTATAAGGCAAAAGAGGCGGGCAGAAACCGTACTGTAATAAGCGAATAAAAAGCAGATTTTTCAATATTGATTTAACCAATTTACGATAGCATTTGATATAGCATTTGCATATGCCTCCAGATTTTCGTTGAAATAATCCAAATCGGTCTGGCTTGTCATAAATCCCATCTCCAGTATAAGACTTGTCATTTCGGTTTCCCGAATTACAGCATAGTTGGTGTCGCTGCTTCCCTGTGTACCGATACGTACACCTCGGTTTTGTGATACGCCGACCTTTTCCAGCTCTGTAAGAATTTCATTTGCAATGGAATAGCTTCTGTCAGAGCCTGAGCTATGTATCCAAACCTCTACGCCACATACCTCATTAACGGATTCGGCAGAATTCCTGTGGAGGGAAACAAATAAATCTGCACCTGATTCGTTTGCAATCTGTGAGCGTGAGCTAAGTTCTGTAGAGGAGTCATCGCTTCTGGTCATGACCACGGTAACACCGCTTTTCTTCAGATTTTTCTCTACCAGAAGGGCAAGACGTAGATTATCGTCTTTTTCATAGCTTCCGTCTAAGCCCTCAGCACCTACATCGTCTCCGCCGTGTCCGGCATCAATACATACAATATAATCTCCTGATGCCTGAGTAAATGAAAATGCTGTTTCCTCATTATTCCTGCTTCCATGTATCGTTTTAACAAGAAAAATGGCGAGGATTATTATGGTTACAATAAGAAACGCATTTATGAAAATTAAAAAATGTATCAGCGACTGCATTTGCTTTGCAGTCATTTTTTTCTTTGCCATATTGCCTCCGTGTTGTTTTGCTATACATAAGATACTCCAAAATTCGCTTAATTTCAACGATATATTTCTTAAAGATTAGTAATTGTATGTGGATTGGGGTTTAGAGTTAGTGTATAATTTTAATTGGCAAAAAAAAGGGAAGAAGTAAAATACCTCTTCCCAATCATACAGTTTTTCTTTATGATGTTAACTGCGAAGAAAAATCGTAAAGGAGACTGTATGATGAAATCTATTGTAGAAGAAAAGCTGGTATCTTTCAAGGAGTTGGAGCAAAAAATTTTTCAGTATGTCTGTGAGCTTGGATG